>JAUXGW010000131.1 GCA_030621865.1 Actinomycetes bacterium | reverse complement strand
CGCCACGTTGGCAACAGACAGATTCAGGTTGGCCACCGCTGCCACCAGAATCAGCGTTCCAAGTACTGCTCCGGCGTTGTCGGGTTTGGTCCCGACCGATGGTGCTGTGGCGGTCCCCGAAATCCGTTCAGCGGAGTCGCTCACATGCAGACTCTGCAGGAGCGGCGGGGGTCGGCGATCATCTCGAGCCAGTCCATCGAAGCAACGAGCCGAATCCGGCGGACTTCCCGAATCCGGGTGCAACCGAGTTGTCGTTCCATGCCAGACGGCCATTCACGAGGACGGCCCGCACGGCGGAATCACTTCGATTCACCAGCCGCTTCAAACCCGGCAATCCCGGCATGGGTTCCTCGGTGACCACGTCCACCGAGTCGTCAAGACCACTGGGATCGATGATCGCCACGTCCGCCCGGTCGCCGATCCTCAGGCGACCTGCTTCGATCTCGAGATAGTCAGCAATCTCCCCCGTGAGGCGATGGACGGCCTCGCCCAAGGTCAGGGGAGAGTTCCCATTGGAGGACAACTGCTTCACGAGCCGCAGCATGTGCAGCGGGAAGTTGTAGAACGCCATGTTCCTCAAATGTGCGCCGGCATCGGAGAATCCGATGATGGCTTGGGGATGAGAAATTATCCAGGCCACCGAGTCGGGATTGGTGTTGCCCAATGTGGTCTGCCACCGCAGGTCGTTTCCGAACTCCGACTGGAGGTCCAGGAAGGCATCCAGCGGATCCACTCCTCGGCGTTCTCCAACTTGGGCAAACGTCAACCCAACAAGTGAACTGTCCGGACAGCCGATGATGTTGGCTTCGTGGAGATCCCGGTGAAAGGCCCGGCCCCTGAAGCGATTGGTCCACTGCTTGCGGAACTTCTCCCTGTAGTCCGGATCGTTCAGGAGCTCGGGTCGCGCGGTGGAGGCCAGATGCAGAGCCTCGGTACCAGCTCCGAATTCTTCGATGATGGGATTCTCCAGACCATCGGTCCACATCCGGAACGGCTGCGGAAGGGACTGAAACCGAACGTCGGAGCGGAAGAACTTCCGGGCGGCCGATGCCATGCCTCCGAGGAGCCGGTATATGCCGGGCGCACTGCGGATATCCATGAGCGAGATGATCGTGGTCTTCAGGGGTTTGCGCCGAATGCCTGATGCCAACCCCATGAAGAGAAACATGTTCCAGCGGCCGGACACGTCGGGAACACCCTGGAAGATTGCGCCCCGCTCTCGCAGGACCTCAGCCAGCTTCCGATACTCCGACCACTTGGCAAACACCGATGGTGTTGGTCGGCTGCGGAAGCGCTCGCCATCCATCTTGTCCCATGGCAGCGTGTTCACCGACAGCCCGAGATAACCATCGTCCAGAGCCTCTTCGAGCATCGATGTCATCCGTTGCATCTCGGAGGAAGTCGGTTCCTCGCCATCGGTGAGGGACCGCTCGAGGCCCATCACATGGGCTCGAATGGCCGAATGACCGAGGAACGACACCACGTTGGGACCGAGTGGAAGTCGACTCAGGTGCTCCAGATAACCCTTCGGCGAGTCCCAATCCTGAATCTGACGTAGGAGCGGCAGGACCTCTGAACGGGGCACACCTTCCACCCGGCAGAACATGTCGGCAAGGTCATCGGGATCACCAACGGCGAAGGAAAGTCCACAGGATCCGATCAGGGTGGTTGTCACCCCATGACGCACCGACTCGCTCAGCGACGGATCCAGCTCCAATTCGGCGTCGTAGTGAGTATGGAGATCGATGAAACCGGGAGTCACCCAGCAACCCTCGGCGTTGACGACCTCGGCATCGGAACTGGCTTCGAGATCGATTCCCATGGCCTTGACGCGACCATCGGAGATCAGCAGATCCGCGACAACCCCATCGGCACCCGATCCGTCAAAGACTGTTCCGCCCCGAATGAGTATGTCGGGTGCGGACACGGGCTCGGTGGAAGACATGCGAGTCAAATCGTATTCGACATCTCAGGCGAATGTCCTGACGAGGCGGAGGATCCGGCAATGCTTGCCACCGCCGCCTCGTTGGTCTGCGCAAGATGCAACAAGACCCCCGTCACGGTGAATCGTTTTCCACCAGTCGGCTGCGGAAGTGTTCCAGCACCAGATCAAGTGCAGCCCTTGTGGGTGTACCGGGTTCGTCAATCAGATGTTCGGTGAGAACCGAGTGTGGGGGAAGTGCTGCGTCCGGATTGGCGTCTTCTTCCTCCAACTCAACGGCCACAAAGGCATCACCGAGTTCTCGGCGCAACATGTCAAAACGTTCCTGGGGAACGAACCGGTCGCACTTGAAACGAAGTCCCACCACTTCGAGGTCGCCGTCAGCACAACGTTGCCTGACCTTGTCGAGATCAGCATCGGTTATGTCGATCGAAGCGCGCTGTTTGGCGGTGACTCCGATCGGCATCGAGGGTTGGGAAAGCACAGGAGCCAGGAGGCGGTCATCGCTCGCCATCGCAAGGGCATATCCGCCTGTGAAGCACATGCCGACAGCGCCGATACCGGGACCTCCACAACGTTCATGTTCCGCTGCGCCCAGGGCCCGAAGCCACTCAACCACCGGTGAACTCTTGCCGGTGGCAAGAACCGTGAACTCCCTGCTCACACACGCACCAGCCATCACCGAGTAGGTGCGCGCGATCGATTTCGGCCTGCTCCTGCTGCTGGAGTTCGGGTCCCAGCCGGCCGTTCCGAACAGGTCGGGCATCACGGCGGTGCAGCCAATGTCGCTGACCTTGCGGGCGAAGTCCGCAACCTTCGGGGTGATTCCCGGAATCTCGGCCATGATCAACACGGCCGGTCCCGTCCCCAGTCGATAGACCTCACGGGTCATGTCTCCGTGGGTGAAGCTCGTCCGTTCGAAGTCGGTGAGCGGATCGTCAGACATTTGTTCCTCCTGTTTGTTCCACATACGGCTCGTGCAGGTGAACGGGTTCGGCCCGCTCCCTTGCCCGCTTCGCCGAAAGATTCAGTGCCTCCACAAGGACAGAGAATGCAATTGCCGCGTAGATGTATCCCTTCGGGATCTCATTTCCGAATCCCTCAGCCACGAGCATCACGCCGATCAGCATGAGGAACGACAGCGCCAGCATCTTCACGGTTGGGTGATCGTTCACGAAGGCGTAGATGGGCTTGGAGGCAAAGAACATGATCGTTACCGAAATCAGGACTGCAGCGACCATCACGGGCACATAGATCGTCATGCCGACTGCGGTGATGACCGAGTCGAGCGAGAACACGATGTCCAGAAGCATCACCTGCAGAATCACGGCCTTGAAGGTCGGCGCAACCGACGCTGATGCATGTCCCTCCTCGCCCTCGAGCCTGTCGTGAATCTCCGAAATGGCCTTGTAGAGCAGGAACACTCCACCAACGATGACTATCAGGTCCTTTCCTGTGAATGCATGGCCGAACAGTTCGAACAGATCGCCTTCCAGTTGGACAATCCATCCCACGAACATCAGCAACAGAACTCTCATTCCGCCGGCAGCCACAATGCCTACCTGTCTGGCCTTGTCCTGCTGCTTCTCCGGAAGCTTGGAAGCGAGGATGGAGATGAAGACAACGTTGTCAACACCGAGGACCACTTCCAGCAAGGTAAGGGTCAGCAGCGCCGTCCAGATCTCAGGGTTCGATATCCAATCCATGGCGCGAAGTTAGTGCCGAACGAGGCGTCGCGACACGACTCAGGCTTTCTGGGAGCTGGACTGCCCATGACGTTCGGGATCGATCCGAGATCGCAGTGTGGTGCTGGGAGTGCCGGCGGCCCGCTTGAACCCGGAGCCAACGAGGTTCAGGCGTTCTTGGGTAGTTCGGAAAACGGAACCTTGTTCACGTCACCCGGTTCCTTGGGCAATCCGAGAACTCGTTCCCCGATGATGTTGCGCTGAATCTCGTCGGTCCCGCCATAGATGGGAGGGGCCTGTGCATACAGGGCCGAGCTGGTGACCATCGGCAGAAACGGGTTCCCGGTTGCCTCGTCGATGGCGGCCCTCTGGTCCTGTTTGTATGCATGCAGGGTGCCGGCGGGACCCATGATGGCGAGGCCGACGTCACGCTGCAGGCGCACCATGTCACTCATGGACAGCTTCGCAATGTTGGGCATCCCCGCAATGTCGTCACCCGCAGCCTTGGTGGCCTTCAGACGCTCGGCGTTGTAACGGCCGATCTCCCCCATCATGTGGAGCCTCACCAGGTCCTGGCGGATGTACGGATCCGTGATGGTGCCGTTGCCTTTGGCCAGGTCGATGTAGAGCTGTGCAGAGGAGCGCTTCCTCTTCTTCTTGTCCGATTTGGCCTTCTCATCAGGCTTGGACTGATCCGATGCCGACTTCGGCTTGGCAGTGACGTAGTCGCGAACCGGTTTGCCAAGGTTCCCGGCAACTGTTCCCGGCACGGCCATCGAAGTTGCCGCGCCTCCACCGACACCAAGGCCGGCCCGCTCGTTCATCAGGGTTGTGTTGGCCACTCGCCAGCCGTCATTGAGGTCACCGATCACGCCTGAGTTAGGTGCGATGGCGTCGCTCAGGAACACCTCGTTGAACATCGCGTTCCCCGTCATCTCGACAAGCGGACGAATCTCCACGCCGTCCTGATGCATGTCCATGGCCATCCAGGTAATGCCGCGATGTTTGGGGGCATCCGGATCCGTTCGGGCCAGGAGCATTCCGAGATCAGCGGTGGTTCCGAGGGACGTCCACACCTTCTGACCGTTGATGACCCACTCGTCGCCGTCTCTGTCGGCCCTGCAGGTGAGACCGGCCAGATCGGATCCGGCGCCGGGTTCCGAAAAGAGCTGACACCAGGCTCGTTGACCGGTGACGATGTCCCTCACGTACAGGTCGATCTGCTCCTGGGTTCCATGGGCAGCAATCGTTGGCGCCGCGAGCAGCAAGCCAAGGCCGCTTGGTGCCCCCAAGGCACCGAATGCCGCGATCTCCTTCGAAATGACCACACCGTCACTTCGCGACATCTCTTTCCCGTACGCGTTCACGGGTAGGGCCGGAGCTGACCACCCGGCCACACCAAGAAGGTTCCACCACTCGCCCACGGTGAGTTCCGGATCCCAGCTTTCGTCCAACCAGGTACGCAGCTCGTCAACGAGTTCGTCCGTGGACTCGGCAGAAGCGGTTTCGTTCGCGGTCATTTGGATACCCCTTGTGCAAGAACGGCCCGGACCCGTTCGGGTCCCGGTCTTCCAATGGTGTAGCAGAACCGGTCACCGCGATGACAACACCCCCGCCGGTTCACCGCTGACTAGGTTGGAACTCCATGCAGCAGGTCCTCGGCGAAATCATTCCCCTTTCCCTGGTCGTCATGATTTCACCGCTACCCATCGTTGCCCAGATCCTCCTGCTGTTCTCGAAGAAGTCGGTTGCAAACGCATCCATGTACCTGATCGGCTTCTACATCGGAGTGGCGGCGATGTTGGGGATATTCGTCGTTCTCGGAGTGGGTGCCACCGATGACGCTTCCGACTCATCCATCGGGTGGATCCGGGTGGCCCTGGGTGTGATCGTCGCGATCCTGGGAATCAGGCGACTTCTGAAGTCGAGACAGGAAACATCAGACCCCGACGCGTCCGAAGAGGCCGAGATGCCCAAATGGATGAAAGGAATTGACGGATTCACACCCCTGAAATCCTTCGGGTTGGCCACCGCCCTCGGGGCAGTGAATCCGAAGAACATCGTGGTCGGCCTCGCCGCTGCGGTGACCATCAGCACCGCTGACCTCTCCACCGGCGCAACTGCAGGTTCGGTCGCCATCTACGCACTGATCGCCAGTCTCGGCGTGGCAGTTCCGCTGCTCGTTCGACTCGTCATGGGAGAGCAAGCAGCCAAGACGCTGGAATCCTGGAAGGCATGGCTACTGCTGCACAACGACGCCGTAATGGGGGTGCTCCTCGCGGTGATCGGAGTGGTCATCGCAGGAAAGGGCCTGGGCCTTCTGTGACGGGAGCTTCGGGACCAGAATGTCGGAACCAGAGAACTTGGGAACAGACCTGGTCAAAGAACCCTGGTAACGCCTGATCACAGAGCCCTGGGGACACCTGACCACAGAGACCTGGGAACAGAGACTTCAGGAACGGTCAGCCCGGGTTTGCTCCAGTGCCACTGCTGAGTCCACCCGCGAGCGCAACTCCGGATCCGTGAGTCCATTGACCGGAACCGGCTCGCCATCGAGGCGGTCCATGAGGTCGTCCCGCCAGTCCCTCTCCTGATCATTTCCGTGGCGCACCACTGAGGTCGGGCGAGCGATCAGGTAGACGATCGCGGCAGGCAGGAACACCAGCATCACCGCGGCCATCACGAACTTTCTCCCGACCGTAAGGTCTCCGCGGTCGAGGACATCAAGGATCGCAAGGATCCAGAGCAGGATCATCGGTGCCAACAGGATGAATGTGGCGAGGCTCATGCCGCGTCCAGATCCGCGTTCACCGAATCTCCAACGGTGGAAACCACTCTGGCTCGTTCGGTACCGAGGTCTGCCCGCTCCCCACCCCAGACGAACAGTCGATTCCGGAATCCCCTCAGCCAGAGGTGAATCCTCTCGGTAACCACAACCAGAGCGAAGAAGGACACCGGAAACAACACAAAGACAGCGACGAGGCCCTCCAGCTCCTTCCAGTTGAAACCTGCAACCAGCCAGAAAAGGAATGCGGCGCCGAAGAAGACCGCAGTTGCCAAGGGCATCACGGTGGCCATCACCGCCGGAGCAAGTTTCAGTTTTGTTATTAGCCATGTGAGGGCAATCGGCAGCAAATGCATGCCGATTCCGATGAGCGCGTAGGGAATCAGGAGCAGAATGCCCAGAAATTTGAGAACCGCCCTCAGGTTCAACTTGCGACGACCACCCGCCACCCAGGCATCGTTCACACCGGCGTGCAGCAAACGCGCCCGGTAATGCGAGCCCGCATCGGCCAGAGCCGGATCCCCGCCACGAGCCATCCATGAGGCGAGCCGGTCCCGAAGTCGGACCGGAACCGCCTCGTTTGGCACAAGCGTCCGCATGAAGGCTTCAGAAGCCATCTGCAGGGACCTGGCCTGGGTCCAGTCTTCGTAGTCGGGTGC
>JAUXGW010000195.1 GCA_030621865.1 Actinomycetes bacterium | reverse complement strand
CAACGAACGGTCGACCGGTTCGGCGGTGATGCAGATATGACTCCAATTGGCCTCTTGCGTGGTCCGCACCCATGCCGACGTCCACTTCGATTCCCCCCGCACGCAGTTGCTCGAATCCGCTTCCCGAGACGGCTGGATCGGGATCCGCGATCGCCGCCACCACCCGGACAACACCGGAATCGATGATGGCCTCGGTGCACGCCGGAGTCCGCCCCTGATGCGAGCAAGGTTCAAGGGTCACGAACAAGGTGGCACCAACCGCAAGTTCGCCGGCTGCCGCGAGCGCCGCCGCCTCGGCGTGGGGACCGCCGGGCTCGCTGGTGACTCCCTCGAACAGGTCGCCATCGGTGGTGCGAAGAACAGCTCCGACCCACGGGTTGGGGCTGGTGATGCAGCGAACCCGCGACGCCGCCTGAATTGCGCGCGCCATGAACTCTCTGTCGCTCGGCCCCCCGTGGGGTCCGTCCTGACGGGATGCAGCAGCGTTCATTGTCGGCTCAATGGTAACCGGGATTCCCGGGATGGTCATATCTTGCTCGGTCGTTTCGATTTCGACCGTTCACCCTCGGGAGATATTCAGGAATCGCGAGACGTCCAGGAAGCGCGAGACCTCCAGGAATACCGACCGGATGGCCTACTGATGTGGGTGGTGGACCGACTTGCCGGCCATCAGCTCCACGGCATGCGGCAACGCATCGAGTACGGCATTGAGCATTTCGACCGCACCGTCCGGTGACCCGGGTGTATTCAAGATGACGGCCCTTCCACGAATCCCGGCCACGTTGCGGGACAATCTGCCCAATGGATTGGCTGCCCGCATGGCCTCGGCCATTCCCGGAGCCGAGCGGTCAAGGACCCGTTTCGTTCCCTCCGGCGTCTGATCCCGGGGACTGAAACCTGTGCCCCCAGTGGTGACGATCACACCGTTGAATCCGTAGGCCATGTAGGTCAGCGCGTTGATGACTTCGTTGACGCCGTCTGCCACGACCCGATGTTCGACCACCTCGAATCCGGCATCGATCAACTGTGAAACGAGGGCCGCTCCCCCGGTGTCCTCACGGGTACCGTCGGACACACGGTCCGACACGGTCAAAACCTTGGCTTGAAGATCCACCATGAGAAGTCCTTGTTCACGCAGGAATGCACCTGCAAACCGTAGGGGAGCATGTCCGTCCAGCCTATCCAAGGAGAACCCCTTCACTCGACGGGACTCAGTTGCCTATTGCGGGCCTAATGCGGCAGTTGATACCTGAACAGTGTCATTCCGTCATGCTCATCATCGGGAAACAGGATCGACCCCCGACCCCACGGTTGCCAGGGGCCGCCCGGTGAATCGATCACGTCCAGATCAGGGAACTCCTCGGCAATCGAATCGTCAACACCGATGCTCTCCGCCTTTGTAAGGGTGCAAACGCTGTAGATCAGGCGGCCACCCGGTTTCAACAGCGGGACTGAACTTCTCAAGATCCCGCGCTGAAGCCTCGCAAGACGGTCCACTTGGGCGGGTTGAACCCGCCAGCGCGCATCCGCCCGCCGACGAAGGACACCCAGACCTGAACACGGAGCATCCACCAGCACCACATCGACCGAACCCGGTCGGATCGGCGGCCTCAGGGCGTCCATGACCAGGGCCGACACGTTGGATTGGCCGAGCCGGGAGTAGTTCTGGCGGATCAGGCCGGCTCGTTGTTCGTTGAGATCGCCGGCAACAACGAACGAACCCTGGTGCGCCACCCCGGTTGCCTTGCCGCCGGGTGCTGCGCAGACATCCAGGACAATCTCTGCGGGTTTGGACTCCACTGCATCGACCACGAGTTGGGAGGCCACGTCCTGCACGTAGCCGTCGGCCCGTTTGTTGACTCTTGCCGGATTGTTCATGGACCGCAGCGAATCCAGAGCCACCTTCGGACCAAGGTCGGCGTGCAGGCGATCGACTACCCAATCCGGATACGAGAATTCGGTGCCGGTGTTCGGAAATGACGGCTCATTCCGGGAAACTTTGCGCAGAACCGCGTTGAGGAGCCCGCGGAACCTCTTCGGAGCGGCCTCAACGGATGCGGACACCGCGGCGTAGTCCGGAATGTCATCGCGGTGCCGCAATTGGTAGATCCCCAACCGCAGTGCTCGCCGGGCCGCCGGCGGTGGATCCGACTTCAGGAACTGATCGGCCTCCCAGTCCAGGGCGCGCTGCATTCGTACGGTTCCATAGACAAGGTCCGTGACGAAGTTGCGGTCGGGCTGGGTCAGTCCTGAATTGTCGAGCTCCGCCGAGAGGACCAGATTGGCGTAGGCACCCTCGTCCTCGATGCGGCGAAGCACTTCAAGGGCGAGTTTTCGGCTGGCGACACCTTCCATCGAGTTCGACTTGCTCACGAGCCGAGCGATCTCATGAGCCAAACAGTTCAGTCGGGTCGGGCTGAGCGCCATTCACCCAGTCAGCGAATCGCATCGGCCGTTTCCCCTCTGGCTGGACTTCGATGACTTCCATGACTCGGTCGGCGCAGGCCACTCCGGAGCGACCGACCGACCCGGGTTTTGCCACCGAGTTCTGCGCGTTTTCGTCTTCGGTCGGTGCCACAGCCAGCACCTTGATTCGTCTGCCGCGAAATGTGCTCCACGCTCCCCCCACTCGAACTTTTCGGGTTTCCCCTTCGACTGTTCCGGACCAGTCAATCTCCATCTCGGCCGGAGACAACTTCTTGGCGTAGGTGACGCCCTCCGGGGACTGTGGTTCCGGAACCGGGAGTTCGCCATCCAGAGTCTCGATCAACAGGTCGGTTCCGAGGCGCACGAGATCTTCGCGCAACGTTCGTGCCGTGGAGTCCTGATGGATCGGCAGAAGATCCGACGCGTAGATACCGCCCGTGTCCAGGCCTTCGGCCACCTCCATGAGGCAAACACCGGTTTCGGTGTCACCAGCGAGGATTGCCCTCTCAACAGGTGCGGCTCCGCGCCAGCGAGGCAGCAGCGAGAAGTGAATGTTGAGCATCTCGAGGTGATCCAGCAGGTTCGGCCGGATGATCTGGCCGAAGGCCACAACCACACCCAGGTCAGCGTCGATGCCGAGGACATCATCCGGTTCAGCCGTGACCCGCAGACCGGCTTCGAGTGCGGCTGCTTTCACCGGAGTGGGTGACGGTTCACCTCGGCGAGATCGTCGCGTGTCCGGATTCGAGACCACGAGGGCGATCTCATGGCCGGCCGCGATCAATGCCCGAAGCGGTGACACGGCCATCTCGGGACTACCGAAGTAGATCAGCTTCAAGGGAGCGACGGTTTCACTTGAAACGAAAGAACGACTTGCGGGCCGGCTCTGGCTCGGGTTCAGGAGTCGAGATGCCCATCTGGAGTTCCCGGATCTGACGTTTGGCATCCTTGGCCTGATCCTCTTCGAGGTGATCCAGGAGCAGGACTCCGTTGAGATGATCCAACTCGTGCTGAATCAGTCGGGACAACAGCTCATCGGCTTCGAACTCAACTTCGTTGCCATCAAGGTCGCGGCCCTTCACGTGAATGACCTTCGGGCGGACGATGTCGAAGTGCAGTCCCGGAACTGACAGGCAGCCTTCACTGAACTCCCACTCGCCATCACTTTCGGCGACAACCGGATTGATCAGAACCCGCTGTTCCGGCTCTCCATCGGGGTCTCCCATGTCGTACACGAAAAAACGCTTGCCGACGCCGACCTGGGGAGCGGCCAGACCAAGGCCGGGGGCCTCGTACATCGTCCGGAACATCTGTTCAGTGAGCGCCACGAATTCCCCGTCGACCTCCGTGACTTCCTCAGAGGCCTTGCGGAGAACGGGATCACCGATAATCCGAATTGTCTGAGTATTCTCCATCCGGCCAGATTACTCGGGACCGGGTGGAGTTCACCCAGCGCCCGGCAATGAACGCCCGGCGCGGCCGTTACGGTCTGCACCATGGGTGACCACTACTTCGAATCGGATCCTCGCAGCTCATCCGAGTCGCGTTCGATCAACGTTTCCCTGCCCGGCGGGGAGATAGAGATGGTCACCGATGGCGGGGTGTTCTCACCGAAGCGCCTCGACCCGGGCACAAAGGTGCTCATAGAAGGTATGGGCGACCTTTGCGGGCTGCCCGACGCTCCGATTGTCGATGTCGGCTGCGGATACGGGCCGATCGTGGCTCATCTGGCGCTCACCTGTCCGGAGCGTCAGTTCTGGGCGGTTGACGTGAACTCCCGGGCACGTGAGTTGTGCCGGACGAACATGCAGGCGCTCGGTCTCGCGGACAGAGTTCAGGTGTTGAGTCCGGAGGAAGTACCTGCTCACCCCATCGCCGGAATCGTGTCCAATCCGCCAATTCGGGTTGGGAAATCCGCGCTCCACGAACTCCTCGAACTCTGGCTGAGCAAGGTGATCTCCGGTGGAGAATCCTGGCTCGTCGTCCAGAAGCACCTGGGAGCCGACTCCTTGACGAAGTGGCTGACCGAACAGGGTTGGCCGGCGGAGAAGGTGTCGTCGAAGAAAGGTTCCCGACTGCTCAGGGTTTGTGCGCTCCCCGGGGGATCTCAGGGACAGCCTGCGAAGTCCTCTTCGCGGTAGGCGACAACCGTCTCATCCGGGTCCAGATCCTGCCACTCGGCGCCGATCCGGCCGGATGCGGATACGGCTATCGGTCAATCAGGCGGAGGTTCGCCAGACATTGCCTTCCAGTCCTCCCCGGAGGGGAACTCTGGAATG
>JAUXGW010000175.1 GCA_030621865.1 Actinomycetes bacterium | reverse complement strand
GATCCCAACAACGTCGATGTGGCCGCTGCCACCGCGGCGGGAATTCCGGTTGTGAACGCTCCCGGTCGAAACGCCGATGGCGTCGCGGAACTGGCCGTGGGGCTGGCACTTGCCGCTGGTCGACACATCCTTCCTGCAGATGACGACCTGAGGGCCGGCGAAGTCTTCAAGGACGACACGATCCCCTACCAGCGTTACCGGGGATGGCAGCTCGCCGGACGCACCGCCGGCCTCATCGGCCTTGGTGCAGTCGGGCTGGCCACACAGTGGCGACTTGTCGGTCTGGGCATGAATGTCATCTCGTATGACCCGTTCAACCCGGCTGCCACCCACGACGACCTCAACTCCCTTCTGGCCGAGGCTGATCTGGTCTCCATGCACGCGCCGCCGACCCCCGACACACTCGGAATGATGGATTCCCGGCGTTTCGCCGCCATGAAGGATGGCGCCATGTATCTCAACACTGCACGCGCCGGCCTCCATGATCTGGATGCTCTGACAGAGGCCCTGCAAACCCGGAAATTGGCGGCTGCGGGTCTGGATCACTTCGACGGAGAGCAGCTTCCGGACGGCCATCCACTGACGGCGATGAAGAATGTCGTGCTGACGCCACACATCGGTGGCGCCACCTACGACACGGAAATCAATCACAGCAACATGATCGCCACGGCGATCGCGGAACTGTTGCGGGGCGAAACACCAACAAACTGCGTGAACCCGGAGGTCCTGTAATGCCAACAGTCGAAGAGGTCAGTGCCGAGGTTCTGGCGGCTGCGAAGGAGATATACGCCAAGGGACTGGTGGAAGGAACAGCAGGCAACGTTTCGGGCAGGGTCGACCTGGGCCGGGTGATCCTCACTCCGTCTTCCGTGCCTTATATGGACATGACCGAAGATGACCTGGTGATGGTTGATCTCGAGGGGAATGTGCTCTCTGGTGACCGGTCACCGACGTCGGAAATGCCGCTGCACCTCGAGGCCTATCGGTCCTATTCCGAGGTTGGCGGTGTCGTCCACTGCCACGCACGACACGCCTCCATGTTTGCCGTTGCGCACAAGCCGATTCCGGCCGGCATCGACGAATTCGTGATCTACGTGGGGGGCGATGTTCCGTGCGCCGCGTACGAACCGTCGGGATCCGATCAACTCGCTGTGGAAATCGCAAAACACCTCTCGGATCGCTCGGCCGCGCTGATGGCAAACCACGGACTCCTCTGTGTCGGGAAAAACGCCTCCGACGCTCTCCACGCCGCCGCAGTTGTGGAGCACAACGCCGCAATCATGTGGGGAGCCGTGGCGCTGGGTGGCGTGATCGCCCTCCCGGACGGCGCAACAACCGACTTCAGGAACATCTATGAGTTCGTGCGGGGACAGACCTGGGTTCAGGAGTGGGCCTGAGCAACAGCGGGCCTGAGCAACGGGGTGGCTCCATGGTGACGACTTCGGCCACATCGGGTGCACCCTGTACCGTCTAGCCCATGACGGCCGGATCCGAATCCAGCGAACAAGCAGCTACCCCGACCACGGGGGGCGCCGGAGCGACTCCCGCACGAGAAGTTCCCTTCACCATGATCCGCGGCTTCGCCATGGGCGCAGCGGACATCGTGCCGGGTGTCTCCGGTGGAACAATCGCCCTGGTTTTCGGCATCTACCAGCGTCTCATCGAGTCGATCCGCGATGGATCCAGCGCCATGGGATCGCTCCTCAAGGGGAATGTCAGCGGATTCAGGGAGAATCTCGCCAAGGTTGACTGGTGGTTCCTGATTCCGCTGCTGGCGGGAATGGGATTGGCCATTGTCTCCCTGGCCAGTGTGATCCAGCATCAACTGGAAGAGAATCCGGAAGCCATGGCAGGATTGTTCACGGGACTGGTCCTCGGTTCGGTGATCATCGCCTGGGGATTGCTCAACGTCCGCGATGGCGCTCGGATCGCCACACTCCTCGCCGTTGCCGTTGCCGTCTTTCTGGCTTTGGGGTTGAGGGAGGGAACCACCGAGGAAGCCGTGAGCCAGGCCACGAATCCGGCGTTGTGGGCCTACTTCTTCGCCGGCGCGCTCGCGGTGTGCGCCATGATTCTCCCGGGGATTTCCGGATCCTTCATCCTGGTGATGATCGGAATGTATGGTGCCGTTCTGTCGGCGGTGAGCGACTTGGACATGGCGGTACTCGCCGTGGTGGCATTCGGCTGTGTGGTCGGTCTCGGCCTCTTCTCACAGGTCCTTCACTGGGCACTGAACACCCACTACGACACCGTGATGGCAGCGCTCATAGGCCTCATGCTCGGATCTCTGCGCGTCCTGTGGCCCTGGCCGGCCGGCGTGGACTCGACTCGACTCGATGCTCCGGGTGATCCTCTTGCGGCACCACTGGCTCTGGCTCTTCTCGGTTTGGTGTTGGTACTCGGGATCGACTGGATCGGTCGCCGGAGCGAACACCGCACCGAAGCCGAGGAAGCAGCGGAAATCCAGTCCATCTGAGACCGGACATCTGAGATCGGGCTTCTGAGATCGGGCCTCTGAGATCGGGACTGCGAGATCAGGCGCCGCGACCGGTCGTCGGGATCAGGCGTCGGGATCAGCCACGTTGCCCATCAACCAGTTGTGCACCGGAGCCAGGGAACGCCAGACCTTTCTGCTCGCAGCCATCACCGCCTTGCCGTCGGTGACGATGTTCGGGTCGTGCGACACGTAGGCGCTCAACGAGTCGTACAGGAGAAACTCGGCGGCCGGCCCGGAGTCGTCGAAACCCCTGGGCATTCGTTTGTAGTGGGCACCCTCGAGCTCGATACCGGATCTGGACAGTTTCTTCGCTACGCGGCTCAACTCGGCACCGGAGCAAGGGGCGGCAACTGCCGCCCTGAACCGCTTCAGGGAACCAGAGTCCAAACCGTGGGCACCAACACCCACACCGAACTCGTCGGGGCTGACCCGGGCGAAGAATCCCGACAACGCTCCCTTCCGCTCACCTGCCCAGAACCAGAAGTCGAAGGTGTCCTTGTACGGGGTTTTGTCCCTGGAGAATCGAATGTCCCGGTTGATCCGGAAGATCGAACCATTGATCCTCGGCTCAGCATGCACCTCGGGGGCGATCTTCGTCAGCGCCTTTCCTGCCTCGGTGACATATTCCTTCCCCGACTCCAGCATCGCTTCGTACCGCGGACGATTGGCCGCGAAGAAGTCCCTGGAGTTGTTGGCCCGCAGATCCGCCAGGAACCCAAGAGCGTCATCGTCAAAACCACTGAATGTCATGGCCACATTCTGACGACCACGAACGGTTCTTGCACCGGGTAGCCCGACCCGGTTCGACCAATGACGGGCATCCGTCAGGTTCCCGTGAGGCTGGCCACCAGAGGTGCGAAGTTCCGGGCTTCGGCACCCGGAATCACCGGGTAGCTGTATCCCCACCTCTCGCGCCGGTGCTGGAGATCCTCCGTGACCTGGGATTCAGATCCCACCAGCGCCATCGGAGACGAGAGGCCGGCCTCGGGAGACACACCGAACAACTCTGCCAACAGGACCGCAACCGAGTCTCGGTCATCGGTGATCTGCGCCGCCGCCAGCCATGCATTGATCTCGAGATCCTGAAACGACTTGGAGTCTTTCCTCGCCTCGGCACCCTCGGCGACCCAACCCACTTTCTGGTCAATGCGATCCGGCATGCCGTCCTGAGCTGCAGCCTGATCCACCTCACCGGAGTGGATCGAAGGATTGATGCCAACGATGTCGGCAAAGGATCCGGCGAAGCGAAGGACCCTGGGGGCTCCCCCACCGATCAGGAACGGTGGTCCATCCGGCGAGAAGGGTTTCGGGGTGCCGGGGAGATCGGTGATGGTGTAGTGCTCACCGGAGAAACTCACGGACTCCTCGGTGAACAGCCGCCGCAGAATCGTGGCGTGCTCGATCATCCTGTCCACGCGAATCCCGGGACGATCCATCGGAATGCCCGAGTGTCGGTAGTCAGTGGCTTTCCAACCTGCACCCAACCCCACCTCGAGGCGCCCTTCGGACAGCATGTCGATCGTGGCCAGTTCCCGCGCAACCACGGCCGGGTGCCGGTAGTCGGTGTCGAGTACCAAGGCGCCGACACGAAGTGTGTCGGTGACCGCGATAGCCGCTGCCATGGCAGCGAGAGGCCCCAGACCTTCGTCGAAGTGGTCCGGCACGAATGCAGTCGAATATCCGAGCGACTCGACCTCCCGGACCGTTTCGGTCCAGGTGGATCCCGGCAGGGGATTGTCGAGCTGAACACCGAATCGAAAGGGGTGGATCATGGTTTCGGACCCTAACGCACCCGCACGGATATCCGGACCCGGATAGGTTCGAGCACATGTGCCGCAACATCACTCCGCTCAGAGGACTCCAACCCGAAGCGACCGATGACGAAATCCGGGCCGCAGCCCTTCAGTATGTTCGCAAGGTTGGCAGCATTTCAAAGGTCTCCACCAACACCCGCGAAGCTGTGGGCCGGGCAGTGGATCTGGTTGCCGAGGCCACAGGTCAACTCCTGGCCGAACTACCCGCCCGCAAGCAGGCGCCGAAGACCGATCCTCCACTTCGTCGAATGGCGAAAGCAGAGGTCTGACGGCCCGCGTCCGGCGTGAACGTCTGTTGACAGCCGGCGTCAGCGGTATGCGGCCGGACGCGGGGTTGTCGTGTCCGGGTCGCGTCGACCGACGAACAACCGAACAATCTGCTCGCCGATCCAATAGGCGGAGTATCCGGCCAGGGTTGCGAGCGCCGGTACGGCAATGAACCAGGCTGAGTATCCGGCCAGCACGCCTTGGCCATAGTGGCGGGGTCCCCAGATCAATGCCCCGACAAGTGGAGCCACGAGCGCCGCCAGAATCCACAATGGCTCAGTTTGGGCTATTGCCGAAAACAGGACGGCGGTACCGGAAATCGCCAGGACGGTCCACAGGAGAATCCCTGCTTTGCCCCACAGACCGGATTTCCACCAGGTCGCGAGGACCACGGCGGCGAACATGAGGTTTCTGCGAAGGATCGGTACCTCGGTAGCCACCATGGCGGCCAGAAACACATCATCGGCATCTTCGCGGGCAAGATCCGGGCACTTGCTGGGTACCCGAACCGTTTCGGTGCCGCCCCCAGCCACTTCGTCGAAGCAAGGATCAGGATCCCCGGGCGACCCGTCGGCGGTGGAATCCGGGGCCGCGACGGTGCCCGAGACGAGCAGATCGTGAACAAGTGCTGCGGGCGTATGACGACCGTTGATCGGAACCAGCCACGACATGAACCCGGGAATCGAAGCC
>JAUXGW010000221.1 GCA_030621865.1 Actinomycetes bacterium | reverse complement strand
TCAACGAACCGGATGCGGCTGTGAGCTTCGGGATTCCTGTGGGTCTCGCAATGGCGGCCCTGGGGGGCTGCATGTTCCCGCTGTTCCTCGCCCCGACCGCCATGCAGGTGGCCGCGAAGATCCTCACGCCGCATGCGTGGGCGGTGGACGCGATCCTCGGCTCCGCCTACGACAATGATGGCATCGCCGACTTGTGGGCCAACTTCGCAATGCTTGCGCTGTGGGCGACCGTGCTGTTGGTGGCGGCCCGGATCCTGGCCCGCCGACGGCTGCCGGGAGCTTGATCGGAATGGGATGCCTGCAGGCGCGGCAGCGGTCAGGACTTCCCGGTGGGTGCCGTTAGCAGGGTGCGGAAAAAGTCGGTTTGGTGGCTCTTCGGATTTCACGGGGAAGTCGGGGTGATGGTGCGGAGTAGGTCCCAGTTGGGTCGGCCGGCGTAGAGCAGTGCCCGGATGCGCCAGTTGCGGTGGTTGACGATCCCGAACGCGACCCGCTTCACCCGTTTCACGAGGTTGTTGATCGCTTCGGTCGGTCCGTTGGTGACGCCCGAGGCGTGCCAGGCGCAGATCTGGTGGCGCCTGCGCAGCAGCGTCCGCCCGAGGAGGTGTGCCTCGACCGGGTGGTCTTCGTCTTGAAGATCCTGGCCGGTGCGGGTTACGAACTCCAACGCGAGCACGGGGTCGCGGTGCTCGTAGATCGAGCGAACGACCTGCTTGGCGTGCCACATGGCCTTGACCTCTCCGCGGGGATCGCCGGCTGGGGGTGTTGAATTCTTTGTGTGAGGTGTTCCGACCTTCACGCAGCTCTCTACGGCCTCACACCGGATCGGGGTGATCCGGCCGGGGCAGACGATCCGCGAGCGGTGGGAGTGACGGGATGGGTGCTGTCCTGGCCACCTGATACCAGTACGCCGTACTGACGTAGTCGTTGGCCAGCGCGTTGTTGTGTCCCGTTTCGATCGTCACTCTGATCGATCGTTTGAACACGATTGGGTCCTCGATGTGGAAGCGGTACATCGTGTTCTTGCCGCCCCAGGGCCAATCGTCGGTTCCGCTGTAGACCGTGATCCCGTGATACGGCGCCGAGTACTCCTGCTTCGGGCAGAAGGCAGTGTTGAAGTAGTCCTCCGTGCCCGTTCCATGAATTCGCGGTGGCCAGGGCTCGCCGTCGATGAAGATCATGTCATCGCCCTCGCCGTACCAGTCGTTCACCTGCCGCTCGAAGACATCGATACCGAGGTTGCATCCGACATAGTGGCCTCGACCCTCGGCCTCGAGGATCACGTAGTTGCGCTCACCGCTGAGATTGGCGTCCTGCCATGGTCCGCCCAGCCCCAGCCCCGGCCCCGCGACGTTCTCCTCGTCGTAGCCGTAGTCCACGCGTGTGTACCCGGATTTGCGCGCCGTACCCGCGGAGGGATTCAGGCGATTCCACGCAGCATGAAACCGAGCGAGATCAGATGAAGGACTCGCATGCTCCTCGTAGTCGACGTAGAAGTAGAAGAGTCGCGTGCACTCCCCCTGATTCTCGATCTCGAGGCGTGCACCATCCGCGAACGGCATGGGGAACCAGCAGTTCATGGCCCGACCGTCCTCGGGGCTCATCTGGAGCGGTTGGGAGACGAAGTTGCGTCGGAGACCGAACGCAATGCCGAAGAAGTCCCCCAGCGGAGCCTCGACACTGGGCGACACCTCGCCATCCCAGTACATCCGAAGCACCAACCCAACCAGATCGTGTGGCTCCGGTGGGAGGGCCATCGTCGTGACCCATATGTGGCGCACACAGCCCGCTCCCTCGATTTCGCCGAAGCGCACGACCTCGCCCGGGGGCACGATGAGGCAGTCGGTGTTTCCACCGCTCCGATCCCACGATGAGAGTCGCCTGCTCTTGTACTCCCGCAGCCTCGCCAGATCGGCCAATGATCCCCCGCCTAGATCCACCCGCGAACCCCTCCCTGCAAGTCTGTGACGAACTTGCAGCGTACAGCTTGCGCTCTTCCGCATGAGAGTTCGGTCGAACACGTCGCGAATACCCTTCGACACTGAGGCTCGTCAACAGAATGGGCATCGACTCGGTTCGCCCACCTGATGATGTCGGCGCGATCTGCGAGGTGCGGTAGCGGACGGAATGTCATCCTCTGATCACATTCGACTCAGGGCTTCGTCCGCCACCGCCGGTCCTCTGCGGCCCCGACCTTCTCACAGGTAGGCATCGAGGGCGTCTCGGATGACTTGGCTCTCGGATGTTTCGTCGGCGTCGGCCCGTTCTTTGATGCGGTCCTTGTAGGCGTCGGGAGCGCGGAACGTGAGAACTTCGGCTTTGGTGTCGCCGATACGGGGTGAGCGACGCCGGGTCATCTTGATCTTGGTGATGTCTTCGGGCGTGAAGTCGGTGGTTCCGAAGTCGTCGGCGATTGCCGCGACCTCTTCGTCAGTGAGGTTCCTGCCGTTCTTGGTGGTTCGGTTCATGAGTCTTCTCCGGTGAGGTAGGTACGGAACACGGGTCGTAGGGGCATGGCGTGGACGATTAGTTCGTCGTCTGCGAGTTGCAGGAACAGGAGCTCGAGCAGGTTGCCGGCGGTGTCGGGGCCGACGCAGAGGCTCTTGGTTGGTTCGTGGTCGGTGTCGATGTCATAGAAGGCAAGGGCGTTGTCCCATGCGTGTTGGATGTCGTCGTCGGCGAGGCCATGGCGGTACGCCGACGAGTGGATCTCCATCGGCTTAAGTGTAATACGTTTAAGCCGGACTTGGAAGGGGCTGCTTCTCGACGAGACGTGTCCTCGGCGTGAGGGTGCCGTATTCGCATCACGGTTGGTGGGTTAGAGGTTGATGTTCTCAGGGGTCGGGCGCGGGCGCGCTGAGGCTGATGTCTCGTCTCGCTTGGCCGTCGGTGGGTGTTCAGGCTGTTGTGCGGTACTCGTTGATGAGTCCGGCGCAGGTGGTGTGCGGTGAGGTCCGTCGGTCTGGTCGGATCAGCGCGACGCTGTCCCCGTCGTTGGGGGCGCGTTGGTCGATTCCGCGGTGCGGTCGGTGGCTGTTGTAGTGCTCGATGTACTCGATGAACAGGGCGCGGAACTGATTCTCGTTCCAGATGATCGTCCGGTCCAACAGCCCATGTCGCAGAGTCCGGACCCATCGTTCGGCGAACGCGTTGGCCTGCGGAGCGCGTGGCGGGATCCGGATCGCCGTGATGTCGGAGCCAGCGAGAACCGCGTCGAAGGTGGTTGTGAACTGTCCGGCACCGTCGCGGATCAGGTACCGGAACCCGTGGCGATCACCGAGCCGCAGGAGGAAGCTGCGTGCGGCTTGGGTGGTCCACGGGCCGCTCGGGTTGGTGGTGATCCCGGCGAGGTGCACCCGTCGGGTTCCGACCTCGATCACGAACAGCATATGGAACCTGCGCAGGAGTGCGGTGTCGATGCACGCGAAGTCGGTCGCGATGATTCCCCTGGCTTGGGAGCGGATGGAATCGGACCACGAGGGTCCGGTGCGGTCACGGCTCGGGTCAATCCCCGCGGCGCGGAGGCCCTTCCGCTCAGACGGCGCGGCGACGGTGTGGCCGAGGCGAAGAAGTTCGCCGTGAATCCGCCGGTAGCCCCACGTGGGATTCTCCTGTGCGACTCGGGTGGCGAGTGCTCGGAGTTCGGGGTCGATGGGCGGCCGTGCGGACTTGGCCGACGATGGTTGGGTCCAGTGGTGGGCGACGAGCCGCCGGTGCCATCTGATCACCGTGGCCGGCTTGACTACCAGCAACGCCCGATGTCGACGAGCCCGGTCCATGGCCGGGCTGAGCATGGCGAGGATCGCTCGATCGGTCGCGTCGAATCGAGGTCGGTTGATCTGATGTTGCAGCACCAGGACTTGGAGGCAGCGGGCGAGGATCTCGGCATCGCGTCCGTCACCGGTGGCGAACAACCATCGGAGACGCGTCAGAACCAGTCGAGTGAAGCCAAGCAGCGGCGTCACGAGAGCCGAATGCTATTGGTGATCGGCCCGTTCGAAACGCCCGTAATCACCGGGCGGATGAGTATTGGGCACGCTCACGCTTGACAAACATAGGAGCATCGAACGATTCAACCGAACCCTTCAACAAGAGTGGGCAT
>JAUXGW010000179.1 GCA_030621865.1 Actinomycetes bacterium | reverse complement strand
GGTACTGCTATGTTGTCCCGGCCCCCCTCGGGGGGATTGCGAGCCCCCATCGTCCAGTGGCCTAGGACGCCGCCCTTTCAAGGCGGTAACACGGGTTCGAATCCCGTTGGGGGTACGGCATCGCAAAAACGGGTCGAACCGCCGCAGCGGCAAGACCCTTCAGTTCTGGTCCCGTGGTGAAGTCAGGAGTTCACGCCGGCCTGTCAAGCCGGAGGTCGCGGGTTCAAATCCCGTCGGGACCGCCAACCAGCCTCATTCGTGAGGCTGGTGCGCGCAGGACCAGTTCCTGAGCAGCAGGCTCGCGCCTGCATGGTCGGGTAGCTCAGTTGGAAGAGCGACCGCCTGAAAAGCGGTAGGTCACCGGATCGACGCCGGTCCCGACCACTTCAGAGTCCGTTTCGGCCGTTTGGTCCGGAACGGGCTTCTGCAGTTTTGGAACGACCCAACCCAATTCGGGGCCGCCGATTGTCGGATCCGCCGGGTCCCGGGTCCGCCGGTCGCAGGCCGAGTCAGCCCGATTCAGCGGATGGGAGTGGGCGGGCGACACACACCGTCGCTCACCGCAGTTGTGGCGCATGCTTCAGCAACTGCCGGCGCAACCCGCGTGTCGAACACCGATGGGATGATGTAGTCGGGACTGAGATCCCCGGGCGGCACGCAGGCAGCAATTGCGTAGGCAGCGGCCACCTTCATGTTCTCCGTCACGCTCATGGCTCCGGCATCGAGCGCGCCCCGGAACACTCCGGGGAACGCCAGAACGTTGTTGATCTGATTGGGGAAGTCGGAGCGCCCGGTGGCAATCACCGCCGCAACGTCCTGGATCAGTTCAGGCCTGATCTCCGGATCAGGGTTGGCCATTGCAAACACAATGGGATCCTTCGACATCGACTGGACGTCTTCACGAGTGATGAGGTTTGGCCCGGACAGGCCGATGAACACGTCGGCTCCGGGCATGACATCCGAGAGCGATCCGGTCAGGTGTTCCGGATTGGTGTTCTCGGCGAACCAGGCCTTGGATCGGTTCAGGCCTTCGCGGCCCGTGTGGACAGCACCCTGGCGGTCACAGCCCACCACGTTCTGCACGCCGGCGTTCATCAGGATCTTGGACACAGCCACACCGGCAGCACCAACTCCGGCCACCACGACCTTCACCTCGGCCATTGACTTGCCGACGATCTTCAAGGCGTTGTCGAGAGCGGCAAGGGTGACAATGGCAGTTCCGTGCTGATCGTCATGGAACACCGGGATGTCCATCTCGGCATCAAGTCGTTCCTCGACCTCGAACGCACCCGGAGCTGCAATGTCCTCGAGATTGATTCCACCAAAGGTGGGCTCCAGTCGAAGGACGGTTTCGATGATCTCCTCCACTTCCTTGGTGCGAAGGCAGATCGGGAATGCGTCCACACCAGCGAAGTGCTTGAACAGCAGGGCTTTGCCCTCCATCACCGGCATGGCAGCTTCCGGACCGATGTCGCCCAGGCCGAGCACGGCGGTGCCATCGGTAACGATCGCCACGGTGTTCTTCTTGATCGTGTAGTCGTGCGCGGCGGCGGGCGTCCTTTCGATCTCACGGCAGATCCGGGCAACCCCGGGCGTGTACGCCATGGAGAGGTCCTCCATGTCCCGCACCGGGGCGAGGGACAGCACTTCGATCTTGCCACCCTCATGCATCCGGTACGTGCGGTCCTCGAAGTCGAGTATTTCGACGCCGTCGACGCCCTCGAGTGCACCTCGTACCTGCTGCTGGTGGGCAACATCGGTGCAGTTGACCACCAGATCCTCATCGAGGGTGGCGGTCTTCACCTCGAATCCCCGGAGTGCGGTGATGTTGCCTCCGACCTCACCGATGGCGATGGCAACCTTGCCCAGCATGCCCGGCTCATTTGCCATCCGGACGCGGACTCGAACTGAATAGGCGGGAGTGGGGGTGTCAGCCATGGGCGGACACGTTAGTTGTCAGTGAAGGAGGTATTGGATTCCCGGTATTGGATTCTTGGTACCAGGTACTCAGGGGCCTTCGTACTGGAAGCCCAGCTCCACAGCGGTCACCAGCGGCTGGTATTCGATACCCGCGTCGGCCGCCATGGCAGCGCAAGTGCCGCCTCGGTCCACCAGCGGCATGATCAGGACTACTTCGGCACCGATGGATTGAACCACGCGCACGGCCTCGAAGAGGGAGGTTCCCCTGGTGACCGTGTCCTCGGTGACCACGACCTTGTCGGCTGCGGTCAAGGGTCCGGCCAGGCGACCGGTCACACCATGGTCCTTGGCCTCTTTCCGGATGGCAAAACTGTGCATGTTGCGCCCTCGCGTGGCAGCCACTGCCGCCACTCCGTAGGCCACGGGATCAGCGCCCAGGGTCAGTCCGCCAATTGCGGTCGCTTCCCGGGGGATCACCGCCAGGGCGGCATCGGTGACCAACTGGATTCCGAGCGGATCGCAGGCGGTCTGTTTGGAATCGATGAACCAGTTGCTCGACCTCCCGGACTTCAACACGAACTCACCCTCCCGCACGGAGTGGGTGCGCAGATGCTCGATGAGTTCTGCAGAAGGGCCGCTCACTTCCCGGTCACCGGATCCCAGCCGTTCAGGCCGTAGTGGGTGAAGGTGTCGATGAACATGTACTCGTGCATGCCATAGCCGACCGCTCCGGTCGACTGTTCACAACGTGAAACCTGATCCACAAGTCCGAAAAGCTGATCCGAATCGTCGGCGTAGTCAAGCCGGACCTCCTGAACCACCTCGGCACCTTGGTACATCCCGTGACGCCAGTCCTCCTCGAGGCCATATCCCGTGCCGAGCATCACCCACGCGTCGAGAAGCGGAGTGACCCTCACCTCGAATCCCCCATCCGGTGCATGCGGGAACTCCAGGACGGAACCCTTGATCCAGCGGGTACCCCCCATCAGTTCGTGGCGGTGTTCCGGGCGGCCGAGGAACTCCGGTTCGCGCCCGGGATCATTCCAGATCCGGACTGCCTCTTCGAGTGGACGTAGACCGTCCTCCTCCTGATTGACGATGTAGAGAATCGAGTGATCCTCGAATTGCATCGGCGCGTAGTTCCACATTCCGTTCATCTGCCCGTCGCTGCGGACGCCCGGGGGTTCGGCTTCGCCCACTGGACGCACGCCCCAGCTCCGGTCCCGACATCCCCACCACGAGTCCGCGCTGACGTCGAAGCGGTGACCGTCAAGTTCGATGTGGCCATCCCATCGACCGGTCTGGGCCAGCCGCATCGTGTCGAACACCACCCGGCCATGGCTCCTGAGCAACTGCCTGGGTTCCTCATGGGCGGGTATGGATCCAACCCAGCGCAGATCGAAGGAGAGTCCATAACCGGCCTCCTCGCCATTGCGGGGGTCACACGCGATCCGCAGTTCCTGCAGTGGCCTGATCACCTCCACGCTCAGCGGGCCGACCGTGGTGTCCATGCGGTCGCCCAACTCGCGCGATGCCCGCACCACCCGATGGGTGTCACCCACAACCAGAAGAGCGAATGCGTCCGCCACGGCAAGGTTCGGATACTGCCCCATCCCGAATATGAGAAAGGCTTCACCGTCATTGGAATGGCAATTGAAGTAGTACCGGTCATAGAAGTTCCGGTCACTCGTTGCGACGTGGCGGACCGTCTCCGCAACCTGGTGGACCGGATAGTCGTCCCAACCCGACAACGATCCGTGTGCGGGGATCTTGTTCATCATCACCCAACCCTATTTCTGTTGAATTCCGTCGTTCGGGTGAATTCGGTCATTCGGCTGAATTCGGTCATTCGGACAGGGCTGCTGCTCAGTCAGAGAACTTCACAACGCCTGATCCCTCCACGACCTCACCCAGGATCCAGGCCCTGTGGCCGTGTGTTCGAAGCGAGTCGAGCGCCTTCATGGCGGCCTCGGGAGGCACGACCGCGACCATTCCGACACCCTGGTTGAAGACCTTGCGCATCTCGGCGGTGTCAACCCCGCCAATTCGTTGCAGTTCGCGGAATATCCGAGGAGATTCCCATGAGTTCGAGTCAATCAGTGCGTCCAGATTCGCCGGCAGCACCCGGTTCAGGTTGCCCGGCAATCCGCCACCAGTGATGTGCGCAACGGCGTGAGTGTCAATCGCCTCGGTGAGGTCCCGGATGGCGGGCGCATAGATCACCGACGGGCGGAGAAGTTCTTCCTGCACACTCGGAGCGTGGGAATCGTCCCAGGCCTTGTCCGACAGCGAACGCTCTGCCACGTCGAACATGAGGCGCCGGGCAAGTGAGTAGCCGTTGGAACGTAAACCCGGTGAGGGCAGAGCTATCAGAACATCACCTGCGGCAACCGAGTTCGGCATCATGGCATCGCGTTCGACCACACCAACGGCGAATCCAACGAGATCGAACTCGCCGGGTTCCATGGCGCCCGGATGTTCGGCCATCTCGCCGCCCACCAGGGCGCAACCTGCCTGTCGGCAACCTTCAGCCACGCCGGCAACCAGTTGTTCAACCTGCTCGGGATCCAGCGTGCCCACAGCTATGTAATCCAGGAAGAAGAGCGGTTCGGCACCCTGACACACCAGATCGTCGACACACATTGCCACCAGATCCTGGCCGATGGTGGAAAAGGATCCGGCGGCCCGCGCCACCATGGCCTTGGTTCCAACTCCGTCCGTGGAAGACACGAGGACAGGCTCGCGATATCCCGTCGGATTGAATTGGAACAGTCCACCGAATCCGCCGATTTCACCGATGACCTCCGGGCGGAATGTGGAACGC
This sequence comes from Actinomycetes bacterium, assembly GCA_030621865.1. Taxonomy (GTDB): domain Bacteria; phylum Actinomycetota; class Acidimicrobiia; order Acidimicrobiales; family Microtrichaceae; genus JAHRAZ01. Next base: position 444 of record JAUXGW010000179.1, on the reverse strand, counting down.
ACATCCGCTTTGATCCGCTCCACTGCTTCTTCTCCGGCACCAATCGAAACACCGGCAGATTCATAGGTTTCAGCCAAGGGGATTGGTCTCCTCTTTCGAAGGCCCCGAACCCGCCGGGAACGGGATCAATGGGGACTCGATCACGGTGGCGCCCTGGAAGAGTGACTGCGACTCAGGTTTCTGAACCTCGCCACCCTCCAGTACACCCTTGCCGGCGTCGGGCGGAATCTCCACGGGATAGTCCCCGGTCAGGCAGGCATTGCAGAATCCTGCCCCAGGCGCCCCGACGGCCTCCACCAGGCTGCCGAGCGAGAGATAAACCAGAGTGTCCACCCGCAAGTAGTCGCGTATCTCCTCGACCTCCATGTTGGCGGCGAGGAGTTCCCCGCGTGATCCCGTGTCCATCCCGTAGAAACAGGGCCAGCGGTATGGCGGTGAGGAGAT
>JAUXGW010000077.1 GCA_030621865.1 Actinomycetes bacterium | reverse complement strand
TGCAAGAACGCAAACGGCCTCGGATCCGAGACCTACCTGGAGGCAACAGCGCCCTCCGGTCTGTACATCGAACACGCAACCGTGTCACCGATGGTCGTTCCGGTTCACCTCGGAGTGATTGACATCGACAATCCGGATCCGGACTCTCCGGTTTCAGGTGAACTGATCACCTTCGGTGTCGTTGAAGGCACACCGGTCGGATTCGGTAGCTCCGGCCCGGCCAACGCCAAGTACGGCGGGATCGCATGGTCCGATGAGGCAACCGGTGTGTTGTCCTGGGACTACACGGGCGACGTCGTTTGTGACGTGTCTCTGGCCATGCCGATCGTCGAGCCGCTCGTGCCCACAACGACCACCACCGCACCTCCGTAATCGGACCACTGCAGGCAGGCCCCGTGGGTGGGTCCTAACCGGCGAGTTCCCTGACCGTTTCGATCAGCTTCTGCTGGCTCTTGATGTCCGGCCCGACAGGCTCGACATTGAGCACCGTCACGCCGGCGGCCTTGTACTCCGCAATTCGGTCGGTGACGTACGCTTCGTCGCCGCAGAGATTGGTTTCCGCCAGGAAGGATGCCGGAATGGCCGCAGCTGCTTCCTGCTTCTTGCCGCTCAGGTAGAGGTCCTGAATCTGCTTGGCCGCATCCACATAGCCGTACCGGACGAAGAGCTGGTTGTAGAAGTTGCGCTCTCTGGAGCCCATGCCGCCCACATAGAGGGCCACCATTGCCCGGGTGACGTCACGAACGGGCGCAACCGACTCCTCGGGACCAATGGCCAGCAAGCCGCCCGCAATCACGTCCATCGGCCCGAGGTCGACGGAGCGCTTGGCGTAACCAGCCTCCAGGTCAGCTCCCCAGACGTCCTTGGCCTTCTGGGGATGGAACAGGATCGGCAACCAGCCGTTCGCCACCTCGGCGGTCATCTGGACATTCTTCGGTCCGAGCGCTGCAACGTGGATCGGAATGTCGGCCCTCGGATGCGTGATGATCTTGAGAGGTTTGCCCAGACCGGTTCCTTCGCCCTCCGCGAGGGGGATGTGGTAGCGGCGACCCTCATGGACCAAGGGCTCCTCGCGCGCCCATACCTGGCGACAGATGTCGATGATCTCGCGGGTGCGTCCCACCGGTGCGTCGTAGGGAACACCGTGGAATCCCTCGATCACCTGCGGGCCGGAAGCGCCGAGGCCGAGAACTGCTCGCCCTTCGGACAGTTCATCCACTCCGGCAGCGGTCATCGCCAGCAGCGTTGGTGTTCGTGTGTAGATCGGCAGGATTCCCGCCGCTATCTGCACGGTTTCGGTTTCGGCGGCCAGGTAACCCATGAGGCTGGGAGCGTCGGAGCCATAGGCTTCCGCCACGTAGACGATGTCCAAGCCCGCTTTCTCGAGTTGCTTGGTGCGCTCCACGGCAGCCTTGAAGCCGCCCGAGTAGCCGATCTGAGTTCCGATTTTCATTTGATTCCCCTGGAGTTACTGGCTGGCCTCGGCAGCGAATTCCTTGGGAGTACGCAACTGGTCACGCTCCACCCAGGACACCTCGACGCCATTTTCGAAATGCACGCGGTACCGATCCCAACTGAATCCCGTTCTGAGCACGATCTTGCCCTTGGTGCCCGTGGGCACTCCGGGTAGATCCACGGCTGCAACAACCTTCTCGCGATTCACAAATGTTCCGTCCGCGCGTGTGGTGACCATCGAGCACAAACCTACCTGTCGCTACCGCTCGAGGGGAACTTCAACGAGCCCGCGCCTCGGCCCATGAAAGGTTCCGATCCGCGTCAGGATCGTGCGGCAGATCAAGCACCCGTTCCGCCACGATGTTTCGCTGCACCTCGCCGGTGCCGCCACCCACGGTGAGGGCGGGAGCGAACAAATACCCGAAATTCCAGATTCCGGGATCCGTTCCCAATGGGCCCCGATCCCACAACATGCCGCCGGCACCAGTGAGATCCTTGGCCAGTTCCATGATGTTCTGGCCATGTTCGTCGGCGAGGATCTTGCGGATCGACGCTTCCGGTCCCGGCGCTTCGCCCTTGATGGCAGCGGTCACGGTGCGCATCCGGATGAGACGCAGGATCTCGGACTCGATCCACAGTTTCGCCAGATGTTGCCGCGCTACCGGGTCAGACACTCCTGCGTTGTGGCGAACCAGGTCCAACAGGTCTTCCGCCGTTGGTCCCGCTCCCCAGATGGCTCCCCCACTGCTGAGGGATACACGCTCATTGGCCAGTGTCACCTTGGCAAGGCGCCATCCGTCGTTGACCTCTCCGACCACATTCTCGTGCGGGATGCGCACATCGGTGAAGAACACTTCGTTGAACGTGTGTTGACCGGTCATGTCGATGATGGGACGGATTTCGATCCCCTCGGCATCCATGGGACAGATGAAGTATGTGATTCCCCTGTGTTTCGGTTGGTCGGGATCCGTTCTGGCGATGAGAATCCCGAACTTCGACAGGTGCGCATAGGACGTCCAGATCTTCTGACCGTTGACAACCCATTCGTCACCGTCTCGAACCGCCCGGGTGGCGAGGTTCGCCAGGTCACTTCCGGCCTCAGGCTCGCTGAAGAGTTGGCACCACATCTCGGAACCCGTGAGCAGCGGCGGCAGGTACCGCTGTTTCTGTGCTTCCGTCCCCGCAGCCAGCAACGTAGGACCGGCCCAACCGATTCCGATCGGGTTGACCGGCCGACTCAGACCGGCGGCGCGCATCTCCTGGTCGATGAGGATCTGGTGAATCGGATCTGCGTCCATTCCGTATGGCTCCGGCCAGTGCGGTGCCACCAATCCCGCTTCGGAGAGCTCACCCGCATCGGGGGAGGGATGCTCTGCCATCCATTCACGTACGGCCAGTCGCCTTGGGTCGTCATCGCCGGGCAGTTCGAAGTCCACGCCGACAACATATGCGCGATGGCTTTCACCCGCCCTACAGTTGGCCGACGAGTGGCCCCCTGAACCCGGGACCACCGTCACGAAATGACCACGACAAACGGCCATGACGACAGATCGGCCATGACAAGGGGGGACCCAATGGGCGGCTGGAATTTCGCGGACATCTGGAACCGGATCGCTGAACAACTGCCGGACGCTCCGGCACTCGTTCAGGGCGACCGGCGACTGACCTGGGCCGAGATGAACGCCCGGGCCAACGGTGTGGGTCAATACCTCCTTGATGCCGGCGCCAAGGAGCAGGACAAGATCGCCCTGTACCTCTACAACTGTCCCGAGTACATGGAGAGCACGTTTGCGGCATTCAAGGCCGGCCTTGTTCCGGTGAACACGAATTACCGCTATCTGGACGACGAACTCGTCTACCTGTTCGACAATGCGGACGCGTTTGCCGTGATCTTCCACGGCGTATTCGCTGATCGCGTCGCCGAAATCAGGGACCGCGCACCAAAGGTCCGGACCTGGCTCTGGGTTGACGACGGCAGTGGCGAATGCCCCGACTGGGCAAGTCCATACGAAACCGCGGCCGCCACTACCACCGAAGATGTCAACGCTCCCTGGGGCCGTGACGGCGACAACCTGCTGATGATCTACACGGGCGGCACAACCGGCCGCCCGAAGGGTGTGATGTGGCGCCAGGATGACCTGATTCGAGCCACGCTCGGAGGCCTCAACCCCGAGTACCTGAAGGATCCCGAAACTGTCGGCGGTGTCGACAAGATCGTGGAGGAGATCAATGACCCCGGGTTGCCCGGCTTGCCGGCCTGCCCACTGATGCACGGCACTGGCTGGTTCACAGCAAACATCTACCTGACCACTGGCGGCTCGATAGTCCTGCTGGAAGAGCGCCACCTCGACATCGGGGAACTGCTCGACACCGTTCAGCGCGAAAAGGTTGGTGCCATCACGATCGTGGGTGACGCGTTTGCCAAGCCGATGCTCAAGGCGCTCGATACCGAACCCGACCGCTGGGACCTCACCAGCCTGGTGATGATTTCGTCATCCGGAGTGATGTGGTCCCAGGCCAGCAAGGACGGCCTCCTGCGCCACCACGATGCAATGATGCTCATCGACAGTTACTCCTCCTCCGAGGCGATTGGACTGGGTCAGTCCGTGTCAGCCGCTGGTGCCGCTCAGGAAACTGCTCATTTCAACCTCGGCGCCGGCGCCGTGGTCTTCGATGACGATGGTGTGCCCGTTCAGCCCGGATCTGACGACAAGGGCCGGGTGGCCGTGCCCGGTTACGTTCCCATCGGCTACTACAAGGATCCGGTCAAGTCGGCGGAGACCTTCATCACATATGAGGACACGCGGTATTCCATGCCGGGCGACTACGCCACGTCCGCCGAAGACGGCACCATCACACTGCTCGGACGCGGTTCGGTCTGCATCAACACCGGTGGTGAGAAGGTGTTCCCCGAAGAGGTGGAAGAGGCACTCAAGACCCACGAGTCGGTTGCCGATGCCGTTGTGGTCGGGGTCCCCGACGACAAATTCGGCGAAGCCATCACCGCAGTGGTCGAGCCTCACGAGGCAACAACCGACTCTGATGCCCTGATCGCCCACGTCAAGGAACACCTCGCCCACTACAAGGCACCCAAGACGATCCTGGAGATCGACACGATCGGGAGAGCACCCAATGCCAAGGTGGACTACAAGCGCCTGCGTCAGTACGCCCTGGACCAAATGGGTATTGAAGCCTGATGCCGAATACTCTCGGGCGCTGACCCTCAGGCCACATCGTCGCGGCCAGGATCCCGCCAGAGCGGACGGGACCGACAAAATGCAACAGGAGACAACATGTCTGATCTCGGATTTGATGGCCAGGTGGCAATCGTCACCGGCGCCGGAGGCGGTTTGGGTCGTTCCCATGCCCTGGAGCTCGCCCGCCGGGGAGCCCGTGTGGTGGTCAATGACCTCGGTGGTGCCGTCGACGGTACCGGCGGGAGCGACTCTGCAGCCCAGAAGGTGGTCGATGAGATCACCGCTGCCGGTGGCGAGGCCGTTGCGGACTACAACACAGTCGCCACCCCCGAAGGTGGCGAAGCGATCGTCCAGACCGCTCTCGACGCCTTCGAAACGGTTGACATCGTCATCAACAATGCCGGAATCCTGCGTGACAAGAGCTTCCACAACCTCACACCCGAGCTGTTGGAGCCTGTGATCGCGGTGCACCTCCTGGGCGCCTTCTACGTGACAATGCCGGCATGGAACATCATGAGGGACAAGGGCTACGGCCGTATCGTGAACACCAGCTCCAACTCAGGTCTGCTCGGCAATTTCGGCCAATCCAACTACGGCGCCGCCAAACTTGGCATCGTGGGTTTGACCCGGGTTCTGGCCAATGAAGGAAAGGCCAAGGGCATCAAGGCCAACGCGATTGCTCCAGTGGCCAAGACCCGCATGACCGAGGATCTGATGGGATCGCTCGGCGACAAGCTCGGGCCGGAAGACGTCACCCCGACAGTTGTGTTCCTCGCTCATGAGGATTGTCCCGTGAGCGGTGAGGTCTACTCGGTGGCCGGCGGCGTCGTGGCCCGGTACTTCCTGGGTCTCACCCCGGGATGGTACGGCGAAGACCACTCGGTGGAGGACGTACGCGACCACTTCGACGAGATCCGCGACGAGACCGATTACATCGTGCCGGCAGATCCTTCAGGCGAACTCAAGAAGCTGATCGCGACCCTCAAGTAGGAGTCTTTCGATCAGGACGACTTGTCCGGGACCTTGCCCTTGTCGGGATCAGGTGTCCCGGACTCGTCAGTTTTGGCACTGCCTTCAGCAGAACCCTCACTGCCTCCGGAATCCTTGTCACTGTCACCGGTCGTGAGGTCGACGTCAACAGCCTTCTTGGACGAACCGTTCTTGGAGGCGCTGGCCTCCTTGGCGAGCATCGCCGACTTCGAAGACTGGTCCTTGGTGAACTTCATCTTGGACTTGACCACCCGCATCTCGACCTTGTCGTAGACCACGACACTGATCAGAATCGTTGCTGCGGCCATCACCGGCAGGCGAGCCAATTGAATCTTCAGCGGTGCGTCCTCACCACCGGTCATCGCCATGATCAGCAGGAACGGCATCGCGTGCCAGATGTAGATCGTGTACGAGCGCCGACCCATCCACTGGAGCCAGTTCGCGGACCACATCCGACTTGGCCACCAGTCCTTGTAGCGGGCAAGGGCGAAGCACAAGAAGGCGAATCCGAAGGCCCCCAGCGTGTGACCGAAGCGGAACCAGTAGGTCGTCTCCATCATCAGCGGCCGCGTGAATTCTTCGGGGCCGGCAGGCAGGTATTCAAAATACGGTCCGCCGAGCTTCTCGACTGCACCACTCGACAGGTTCAACATGATCACCCAGAGGACCATGCCGGCGGTTCCGATCGCCACAATCCACTTGCGGTTCCTCACGCCGAAGGAGTCGGGCAGGTAGGAGTTGACGATCGCCACGATCACACCGAGCATCAGTGCGTCAGGACGCTGGAGGAAGATCATTCGAACGCCGGCGAGATTGGATTCGCTGTCCTGCCAGAAACCGGTGAAGGCGAACCAGCGGGCAATGCCGATCACCACGAATGCTACTGCCAGGCCGATTCCGAGTTGCTTGACCCAGTTCTTCCTGATGCAGACCAGGACGGTCCCGGCGATACCGAGGTAGAACCACTCCTCCATGCCGAGAGTCCACAGATGCCACATGGTGCGGTGCTCCTGGACTGCGGGCTCGATCACATAGAGGCCATTCGGAAAGAACAGGTGATAGACGTAGCCGACGGCAGCGGCACCATCGGTGGCTATGTCGCCGAGGCCGACCATGTCCTGATGTGCAATGCCGAAGAAACGGAAGATCTCGATGATCACTCCGATGACAAGCCAGACAGCCACGAAAAGCCAGACCGAGGGCATCAGTCGCAAGCCACGGCGCCAGTAAAAATTCTTGAGGTTGATGGTGCCCGTGCTGCGGTGCTCCTGAAGGAGCAGTGTTGTGATGAGGAAACCGGAGAGCACGAAGAAGCCGTCGATGATGGTCACCCAGGACTCCACATAGGTGAACAGGGCGTGCCCGATGATGAGCATCGTCACACCCATCCCGCGGATGCCGTCCAGAGAGGGAACGACGCCCAACTTCGGTGCCTTCGTTTCGTACAGCGCCTTCGTTTCGTACATCAGATTCCCCGCCCTACTTCTCGGAACGCTCGGGTTCGCGCTTGCGCTTTGACGGGCCACCCGGCTCCAGTGATTCAGCGGTGACCTTGCCACCACTCGCCTCCTCCACCGAGACCATCTTTCCCGTAGTCAGGTCGAGGACTTCCTTCTCCGATGAATATCGGAGTTTGATCTTCATCATCCGTTGTTCCACTCCGTAGAACACGGGCAGCCCCATGATGATCGCCGCCGGCACCAGAATGAATACCCGGGTCTTCTGACCGAGGATCTCGTCGAATCCGGCCACATACAGGATCAGCCAGAAGAACAGCGTGTGCCACACGTACAACGTGTACGACTGTCGACCGAGCCAGCGCAAAGGATGCCAGGACAACCAGCGGTTGCCCCACCAACCCTTGGTACGCGCCATTGCCAACATCGTCACAGCAAAGGTCAGTGCACAGACAGTGTGGCCGAACTTCACCCAATACAGGCTGGACGGATCCATATCCTCGGTTGGCAACATCGGCACATAGGGGAATGGCAGTCCGACCTTGGAGAACAGACTCGCCAGATAGGCGGATGACACCGCCATCGTGCCGAAGAACGCGATCAGGGCAACTGATGCGGATCTTGGAAGCCACTTCTTCCATGCAGCCGAGAGCGGATCAGGCAGGTTCGCGTTGAACACTGCCAGGGCGACACCCCACATGAGGGCATCCGGGCGGCTCAACCAGAGCAGGGAAAGACCTCGGGGAACGGTGCCCTCAGTGGCTGCGACCTCTCTGGGGTCGCCCGGCCAGGGTCCCATGTTGCCCATGAAACGGGAGATGCCGATATAGGTGGCAACGGCGACCATCACCCAGGCGAGTTGCTTCATCCAGTTCCTGCGGATGCACACCAACACGGTGATGCCGATCACCAGATAGAACTGCTCCTCGACGGCGAGGGACCAGTACTGGTCGATTGAACGCTGGGAAGCCTCGACTGCTTCGGCCGGTCCGAGGAAACCCAGTCCGACCGGGAAGAAGATGTTGTACAGGTAGACAACGGCGGCGACTGCATCCTGCACCAACCACGCCACGCGCTCCCGTTCGAACATGAAGGCAAAGATGAACCAGGCGACAATGCACAGGTACGCCGTCGGCAACAGCCTGATCGCCCTGCGCGAATAGAACTTGCGGAAGTTGATGTTGTCGGAATGGCGGTGCTCCTGCATCAGGAGACTCACGATGAGGAATGCGCTCATCACGAAGAACATGTCCACGATTCCCGCGGCGCTGGGGAACAGATCCGAATAGGCATGCTGAGCGAGCACCATCAGGATGCCAATCCCTCTGATGCCGTCGAAACCACCTATGAATCCGAGCTTCGGAGCCTGGGACACAAACCCCGTCGGCGCGGTCGCCCCCGCTATCGCCATGAGCTTGAGGGTACGGGTTGTGACTTGTTGCCTCCAATCGCAGACCCCCATCCCCCGTAGGCAGATCTCCCAGCGAACTCACCTGCGGCGGCGGATAGAGTCGGAGCCCATGAGTGCCGAACGGATCCCCGGTGAAATCGATCCCGAAGATGTCCTGAACATCGATGGATTGCTGAGCGACGAAGAACTTCTCGGACGTGACACGGTCCGCCGTTTCGTTGCCGACAGGGTGCTCCCCGAGGTCGGAGAATGGTTCGACGACGGACGTTTCCCGCTGGAAATGGCCAAGGAGTTCGGTGAGCTTGGCCTGCTTGGTATGCATCTGGAGGGTTACGGCTGCGCCGGGACCTCGGCAACCCAGTACGGACTGACATGTCTGGAGCTCGAGGCCGGCGACTCGGGAGTTCGCAGCTTCGTGTCAGTACAAGGTTCCCTTGCCATGTTCCCGATCTGGGCGTTCGGCTCGGAGGACCAGAAACAGACTTGGCTCCCGGGCATGGCGGCGGGAGAACTCATCGGCTGTTTTGGACTCACCGAACCCGACTCGGGCTCTGATCCGAGCTCGATGCGCACAACGGCCCGCCAGGATGCCTCCGGCGACTGGATCATCGACGGTGCGAAAATGTGGATCACCAACGGATCCGTGGCGGACGTGGCCGTTGTCTGGGCCAGGACCGACCCGGAGGGTCCGGACAAAGGAAAGGTCCGTGGATTTGTCATCCCCACCGATACACCCGGCTTCTCAGCCCCGGTCATTCAGCGCAAGGTCTCACTTCGCGCCTCAGTGACATCGGAGCTGGTGATGGACTCCGTGAGGCTTCCGGCCGACGCAGTGCTGCCCGACGTGGTGGGCATGAGGGGTCCGCTCAGTTGCCTCAACGAAGCCCGGTTCGGAATCGCGTTCGGCGCTGTCGGAGCGGGCCGGGCATGTTACGAAGCAGCCCGGGACTACGCGCTGGAACGGATTCAGTTCGATCAGCCGATCGCCGGTTTCCAACTCACCCAGCGAAAGCTGGTGGAGATGATGATCAAGGTGCAACGAGCCAATCTGGTGGCCATCCACCTGGGCCGGCTCAAGGACCAGGGTGATCTGGCCACACCTCAGATCAGCTTCGCCAAGAAGGACAACGTCCGCATTGCCCTTGAAGTGGCCCGAGAAGCCCGATCAGTGCTCGGTGCCAACGGAATCACCACCGAGTACCCGGTGATCCGCCACATGAACAATCTCGAATCGGTATACACCTATGAAGGCACTGACGAGATCCACACGCTGATCCTCGGGCAGGCGATCACAGGGATTTCAGCGTTCTACTGAAGGAACTTGTGGGGGACGTTTCTGCCTGATTCCGGTTGCCTAGCCGGGTGGTGGATCGGACCGCTGTTTGGGCGGACTGGTCCCGTGTTTGTCGTGTTCGTGTTTGTGGTTGTGGGTGTTTTGGCCGTGGCGTTGGCTGGTGAGGTGGATTCCGTGGGGAGTGATCCAGGAGAACGTCTGATCGCCGTTGTCCGCCATTGTCCAGTTGTTGGTGTGGGTGATGCTGTGGTGATGCGGGCACAACATGGCCATGTTGTTGACATCGGTGTGGCCGCCTTGATGCCAAGGTGTGACGTGATGGATCACACACCACGACCCGGGGGCGTCACAGTCGGGGAACACACATCCTGCGTCTC
>JAUXGW010000332.1 GCA_030621865.1 Actinomycetes bacterium | reverse complement strand
ATGCCCCTGCCGACCACGGCGCCCAGACCGAACCAGATCCCCAGTGCAGCCACAACACCCAACACGATGAGGATCAGTCCCCAGATGTCGTGGCCGTGTCCGTCGAACAGATACCGAAGTGGATTCGAGGACTTCGAAGCTGAACTGCCCGTGGAGCGGGATTTCGAGGCAGCGCCCCGTGATCCGGAGGAACTCCGGGCGCGCGAACCCCCGTTCCGCTTGGAACCACTGCCCTTGGACGCGCTACTCCGCTTGGAGCTGCCGCCCTTGCGTTGGCGCTGAGATGCTGTCACTCCCCAAAAGTTACTAAGCCGGAGGGACAATTGGGGTCACCCTAAGGTGATTCGGTGTCCGCGGCCCTCCCAGAAACGTCTGAAAAGGATTCGCGGTGGTCGATTCTGGTGGCCGTATCGGTGCCGCTGGCGGTGCTCAGCATCGACTTCGCGGGTGTATCGGTGGCTCTGCCGTCAATCGGCGAAGACCTCAACGCAACCCAACAACAGCTGGGTCTGGTGATCGGTGCCTTCGCACTCGGCTCGGCGGCACCTGTTCTTCTCGTCGGGCGAACCGTCGATCGCCTGGGTCGCCGCAAAGTCCTTGTTGCCGGACTGCTGTTGTTCATGGTGGCATCACTTGTCTGCGCCACCTCGGTGAACATGTGGTGGCTCATAACGGGCCGACTCCTCCAGGGTGGCGGGACCGCCCTGTTCATGCCCGCATCACTCGCGGTCCTCTCTGCTGCATTCGCGGGATCCGCACGAGATCGGGCCGTTGGAGTCTGGGGTGCCGTTGCCGGGGTTTCCGGTGCCGCGGCACCGATCGTGGCAGGCCTGATTCTCACCGCGGCCTCATGGCGATGGTTCTTCGGAATCAACGTGGTGCTGCTGGCCGGCGCAATCCTCCTGACGCAAGCCGTCATCACCGAAAGTACCGGGGATCCGGCCGCGGTTGCGCGAAGATCCGCGATCCTCGGCGTCGCCTCCCCTGCCCTGCTGGTCCTGGGATTGCAGCTGGGTGCCACGAGAGGCTGGATGGAGCCGGGCACCGTCGCCGCACTTGCCGCCTCGGTGGTGAGCACAGTCGCCTTCGCAATGGAGGAACGCAGGTCCGGCAGTCCCCTGATCGAGCGCGCCGTCCGCTCGAGCCGCGGCCTGCGATCTTCCGCAACTGTCGCGAGTCTCACCAACTGGGGCTTCGGAGCCCTCACCTTTCTTCTGACATTCTGGCTCCAGGACGAAGTCGGGTTGAGTGCCATTGCCACTGGAGCGGTCTTCCTCCTCTACTCGGTGCCGTTTGCGGTTCTCGGTGCCACGAACGGCCAGGTCGTGGCGAAGTTCGGAACCGCCGCCCCGATGACCGTCGGCAGTCTCCTGGTCGCCGCGTCATTCGCAGTGCTGGTGTTCCTCGGCCACGGTGAGGCGCGGTGGCCTGTGATCTCTGCCCTGCTTCTTTCGGGTGTCGGACAGGGATTGGCCTACAACGTGTCGACAACCGCCGCCGTGGAATCAGTTTCCCGACAGCACGCCGGGACCGCGTCGGGCGTTCTCACCACGATGAGAAACATCGGGGTGGCCGCCGGGGTCTCGGTGGCCATGACCGCCACCGGAGTCTCGGAATCCGATCTGGGAACCGCCATCGCCTGGGCAGCGGTGATCATCGCCGCGGTTTCCCTGCTCAGCGCGGCGGTCGCCTGGCGGTCGAAGCGCTGGACCGGCGGAGCATCGGTGTCCTGACAAGAGCTCACGGGCCGTTCGGAACATCAAACGCTCCCAGCGAGGAGCTTCTCTTTTCGACGATGTTCCAGCGCCGGCGCAGTTCGAGCAGCGGTACCTCGGCAAGGGCGAAGTGATCGACTCCACCCATCACGTCGGCGGTGCACACCGAACCCCGCGAGAGGGAATCGGCCAACCGTTCCGGGACACCCTCTTCATCCAGGGTGTCCGAGGTGGCGATCGCCACCTTCAATCCGCCCACGGTTTCCACCGACGCGTTCTGAAAGAGGGCCAGGGTGAAGATGAACTGCACGAAGCCGCGGTCGTCATCCATCGTCTGGGCAATGAAGGCGAACACGTCGATTTCGCCCTCGGGATCCGTGCCGTAGTCAGTCAACACGTGCACCCAGTCGTGGAGTGCGCCGATCTCGTATATCCCGTGTGGTTCCCCGGGAAAGGGGAAGTTGTGGACTCGGTAGAAATCGAACACGCCGCGACCCCACGTTCCTTCGCCACAGTCCCCCAGGGCCAGCCAACGGTCCGAAATCCGTTTGTCTCCTGCCACCCCGTAGTACGCAAGTTTGGATCGCGCGTATTCCCACAACTTCCCACTACCGACCGAATCGACGGTTTGTTCGGTGTACCAGGAGTTCCGGAGCAAGTCCGCGTGCA
>JAUXGW010000097.1 GCA_030621865.1 Actinomycetes bacterium | reverse complement strand
TCATCATCCAGGTCAAGAGTGGTGGCGCCTCGGATGGCTCTGACTGCAGTGGACATCGGCGCCGAGGATAGTTCGATCAGGCGGGCTTATCCGCTACACCGGCATCCTTCTCGAGGCTGCGCAGTTCGGAGAGTGTGAGCTCTCTCCAGGTTCCGGGCTCCAGTTGCGGGTCCCTCAGCGATGCAATTCGGGTGCGAACGAGGCGCTCCACCGGGTATCCGACGGCCTCACACATGCGCCGAACCTGCCGATTCCTGCCCTCGTGGATCACGATCCGGATCAGCGACGGCCCTTTCAGGCTGACCCTGGCCGGAGCTGTCATCCCATCATCGAGTTCAACACCTTCGCGCAGATTCCGGATTGCGCCCCGGCTCGGATCGCCCCGCACCTGTGCCAGATATTCCTTCTCCACTCCGTGTGACGGGTGTGTGAGCCGGTGAGTCAGTGAGCCGTCGTTGGTCAACAGCAACAAGCCTTCGGTTTCAAGGTCCAGGCGGCCAACCGGATGGATCTGGCGATCCCTGGGGAGTAGGTCGACCACGGTTGGCCGACCTTGGGGATCCGAAACGGTGCTGAGGACTCCAGCCGGTTTGTTCAGCAGGTAATGAACCAGTTCCGGGTTCACTGCGATGACGACCCCGTCAACTGCCAATTCGTCGGTTGCAGGCGTAGCACGCGCACCGAGCTCGGCGACCTTGCCATTCACCGAGACGCGGCCGGCAGCGATGATCTCCTCGGCTTTGCGGCGGCTGCCGAATCCGGCGCGGGCAAGGATCTTCTGGAGACGCTCGCCCTCAGGTGCGTCCACCGGACCTGCTCAGGAGTCGGTCGGTGCGACTTGGGGAAGTTCCGGCGCCTCGTCGGGATCATCTGCGCGCAGGCCTCGCTCGAGCAGTTCCACCACATCGGCATCGGGAACAAAATCGCCGAGAGATGGAAGCTCGTCAACCGCGTTGAGCCCGAGGCGTTCGAGGAAGGTGGAGGTGGTGCCGAGCAGGATCGCCTGTCCGGGGCCGGGATCGACTCCGTGCTCGGCTATGTAATCCCTCTGGATGAGGGTACGAACAACACTGTCGACGTTCACTCCGCGGATCGCGGCAATCTGACTTCGACTGATGGGCTGCTTGTAAGCCACGATCGCCAGGGTTTCCAGGGCCGCGGCCGAGAGGCGAGCGGTCTGGCCGGAGAGTACGAAGCGCTCCACGTACGGGCTGAGGGCCTCGTGGCTCTGATAACGCCAGCCGCCGGCGACCTTCACGAGAGCGAATCCACGCTGCTCGGATTCATAGTCGGCAGCCATCTCGAGCAGTATCGCCTCCAGCTCCAGCGCGGGCACCTCGAGAAGCTCACTGAGTATCTGTGGATCGGCCGGTGACTCGGTGACCATCAGGATGGCTTCGAGTGCTCTTCGTGTGTCCGCCATGAGGTCAGCCATCGTAGGTGTCGACCAGTTCGAGTGCTTCTTCGCCCACGGCGGATCCGGCACGCCAGATGACCTGGATGTCACCGAAAGTGTGCGATTGGTCAAGGTCCACGAGACCCTGCTTGAACAATTCGAGGATCGCCAGGAAGTTCACGATCACTTCGATGCGGTCGGTGAGGCCACTGGTGAGATCCCGGAAGCTGGCCCGACCTCGACCCGGCAGTTCCCGACAGAGGTCGGCCACGGCATCCATCACGTTCATCCGGATGGGTGCAACGTGGAACAGGTCCACGTGGGCCTTCGGCTTGGGTTGCATGGCACGCAGGAACGCCCGGCGGATGCGTTCGGGATTGACCCCGTCCAGGGGATCCGGAGCAAGTTCCACGAAACGCTCATCGGGTCCCAGTGCCCGGGGATGCGACAACGCTGTCAGGTTGTGCAATGTCTGGATGGTGCGTGCGGCGTCCTTGAAGGTCTTGCATTCGAGGAGTCGGGACAGCAGAAGATCTCGCTCTTCCCACAGACCCAGCTCTTCGTCGAGATCCAGTTCGGAATCGTCGGGGAGCAGTCGTCTGGTCTTGAGTTCCACCAGTGTGGAGGCGATGAGCAGGAACTCGGTTGCGACCTCGAGATCGAGGTTTTCCATACGTTCCATCTCAGTGACGTAGGCATCCACGATGGACGTGAGGGAAACTTCGTACAACTCCACCTGCTCGCGCAGGATGAGATGAAGAAGCAAGTCGAATGGACCCTGGAATACCGGAGTCTGCACGGTGTACGGCACGGAACCAATGCTAGTCCGGTTGGTGATGGCGGGACTACAACCATGTGATTTGATTCACTGGGCTTGTCCCAGCGAGCAACTGGGCTTGTCCCAGCGAGTAACTGGGCTTGTCCGCAAGGTGAGTACGATCATTGCCGATGTCCACTGTGTTTTCAGGAATTCAACCCACCGGCGGTCTCCATCTGGGCAATCTGCTGGGAGCAGTGCGCAACTGGGTCGACAATCAGGGCGACACCGTTGGTTTCTTCTGCATCGTCGACCTCCACGCCCTCACCGTGCCCAAGGAACCCGGCGAGGTCGGGAAGGGATCAATCGAACTCGCCCGTGAACTGCTCGCCTGTGGCCTCGACCCCACCGAGAGCACGCTGTTCATCCAGAGTCACGTTCCCGAACACGCCCAGATGGGCTGGCTGCTCCAGTGCAACACGGGATTCGGCGAACTCAACCGAATGACCCAGTTCAAGGACAAATCCGCGAAACAGAAGGATTTTGTGTCGAGCGGACTCTTCTCCTATCCCTCGCTTCAGGCGGCGGACATTCTCCTGTACGACACGAATCAGGTTCCCGTGGGTGCCGACCAGCGTCAACACATTGAACTCACCAGGGACATAGCTGTTCGGTTCAACTCCCGCTACGGCGAAACCTTCGTTGTGCCCGAGGCCGTGAGTCCGGCTGCCGGCGCGAGGGTGATGGATCTCCAGAACCCGACCGACAAGATGTCGAAGTCCGCGGCGACCGAATCGGGCACAATCTACCTGGCCGAGGATCTGTCGAAAACGGCGAAGAAGATCAAGAGAGCCGTAACCGACAGTGAGGTCGAAGTTCGCTATGACCCCGAGGCCAAACCCGGCGTGGCAAACCTGTTGGGAATCCTCGGCGCCGCCACCGACCGGGATCCTGCGGCACTCGCCGACGAATACTCGCAATATGGTCCACTCAAGTCCGACACCGCAGACGCCGTGGTGACCTTGCTTGAACCGATCCAGGAGAGGTTGTCCGAACTCCAGCAGGATCCCGATTCCGTGACCGCCGCATTGATCACGGGGGCGAGAAAGGCCTCCACAACAGCGCAGGCCACCTACCAGCGTGCGGTGCAGAACATCGGGCTGACACCACCGGGCTGACACCACCGGGTCAGGTCTGTTCAGTCGAGCATGCCGTCGTCAGCGGCGGCCAGGATGCGGCCGTCAGCAACGGGCACCGTCCACACTGATTCCGGCGAATGGTGCTCGAGGGCCCACGCCACCGCTCGTCGATCACTTCCTGCTTCTGCCAGCAGTTCGGCACCGATTTCCTGATAACGAAGGTACAGCCCGATGGTCTTGACGGTGCCCGAGGATTCGCTCCATCTGGCTGCGTGAGGGCGGAAACCAAGCCAGTCCAGGATCGTGGCCACCACTCGGGTCAGCGTGCCGGGGTCTGAAGCGGTTTTGCCGATGTCGTGAAGCAGCGCCGCGGTGGGAACCCAGTCCTGGTACGCGTCGGGAGCATGCCGATGCACGGCTGAGGCCACGTCAAGGGCATGGCCTCGATCGTATGGGGAGAACCGGTCGAAGAGTTCGCGCTCGGAGGTGGTCAGTGGTGCCAGCAGAGGCGCCTCGATTGCAGGATCCACGTCACGGCGCCTGAAGCTCGAGAAGAACCTGCGGGCCCGGTGCGCAGGCTGCAGTTTCATGCTGTGCCCGACTTCATGCTGTGCCTGACCCCGGGGAACCCGCTGTTGCCCGGGCGCGCGGGTGAGCACCCGCGTAGGCCTCGAAGAGCCTCCTGGTTGCAACCCGGGTGTAGATCTGGGTTGTACTCACCGAAGCGTGTCCGAGCATTTCTGCAACAGTGCGGATGTCTGCTCCATTGTCGAGCAGGTGGGTTGCACAGGAGTGCCTCATCACATGCGGGCTGACATCTTGGGCAAGCCCAGCGGCGGTTGACCATTCACGGATCGCCCTCCACACCGCCTGGCGCGAGATCCGCCGACCACGCACTCCCAGAAACACCGCCACGGCATCACTGCGACTCTGTTCCCTGCCACCGATCATGTGTTCGCGGCCCACGTCGAGATAGTTCCGGATTGCCCGCAGCGCGGGTCGACCGACCGGAACCACCCTTTCCTTGGAACGTTTGCCCATGAGTCGGGCCAGTCCGGCGTCCAGATCCAGTCCGGCAAAGTCGAGTCCACATACTTCGCTGACCCTGGCTCCGGTGGCGTACAGGAACTCGAGCAACGCCGAATCGCGAATGGCGAGTGGATCACCTGTGCCTGCTGCCGATTCCACTGCATCCAGGATCGCGGTCACCTCCTCCTCGCTCAGTGCTTTTGGCAGAGCGTCGGGGCGGGCCGGCAATTCGACTTCCACGGTGGGATCGGATTCGATCACACCCTCCGCCGCGAGATGCCTGTAGGCCCCGCGCACAGTGACGAGCATCCGGGTGACCGACGTGTCAGCCAGGCCGGAATCGCTGAGCATGGCCCCGTACTCAACCACATCATCGACCGATGCCGACAGCGGATCCGTCTGCCGTTGGTGGAGCCATGCCAGCCATCGGCCCAAGTCAGCCCGATAGGCCTTGAGGGTTGCCGTGGAACGACCTCGTTCCACCACCAGATGGGTCAGGTAGCCCTCCATCTCGATCGGGAGTTCCGAGTTGATCAAGTACCGCCCTCCGAGCGAGCGGGGGCCATGAAGTTCATACCTTTCAGGTTCAGGGTGGCCATCAAGCCGATCATCGTCTTGGCATCAGTGATTTCGGCTCGCTGAAGCATTCCGGGGATCTCCCCGAGAGGGACCCGGATCACGTCCATGTGTTCTTCTTCGGCACCTTGACGGTCTGACTCGACGCCTTGGAGGTCGGTGGCGAGGAACACATGGCTTTCCTCGTCGCTGAAGCCCACCGAATTGTGAAACAACGCGAGTTTCTCCAACTTGCCCGCCGTAAGTCCCACTTCTTCAACGAGTTCACGTTCGGCGGTTGCTTCGGGAGGTTCACCCACCACGTCACGTTTGCCGGCGGGGATCTCCAGAAGGTTGCGGCGCAACGGTGCCCGGAACTGCGACACGAGTACCACTTCTCCGGAGTCGAGTAGCGGCACCACGGAAACCGCTCCCGGGTGATGAACCACATCACGTTCGATCAAGTCCCCGCTGGGACTGCGGAACATCGACTTGTGCAGGTCGATCACGTGGCCGCTGTGGATCAACTCATCGGAGAGATGTTCGAAACCTGCCATCAGCTTCCCTGGATGGATCCAACCTGCTCGGGATCCGGCATGACCAGCAGATGCGGGTTGCGACCTTCTGCTCGATCCCTCGCCGCACCCATGAAGGCGTTGAACAAAGGTGCCGGTTTTGTCGGTCGGCTCTTGAACTCCGGGTGGGCCTGGGTGCCCACCCAGAAAGGATGGTCCTCCAGCTCCACGAACTCCACCAAGCGGCCATCCGGAGAGGTTCCCGAGCAATGCATACCCGAGCCATCGAAGCGTTTGCGGTACACAGGGTTGAACTCGTAACGGTGCCGGTGACGTTCCGACACAACAGTGGTGCCATACGCCTTGGCGACCACCGAATCCTCGGCGAGCTGGGCGATGTAGGCACCGAGCCGCATGGTTCCACCCTTTTCGATGATGTCTCTTTGGGAATCCATGAGATCGATCACCGGGTACGGGGTCTGGGGATCGAACTCGGTGGAGTTCGCTCCTTCGAGTCCCAGACCATTACGAGCCCACTCGATCGTCATCACCTGCATGCCCAGACACAATCCCAGACAGGGAATGTCGTTCTCGCGGGCGTACTTGGCGGCAGCGACCTTGCCCTCCACCCCGCGCTCACCGAATCCGCCCGGAATCACGATGCCATCGAGATCCGAAAGGCGACCGGCGGCCAGGAGTCCTTCTGATTCCTCCGCCTGGATCCAGTCAATCTGAACATCACAGCCGTGCTCGAATCCCGCGTGATTCAGGGCCTCGACGACCGAAAGGTAGGCGTCGGGCAGAGCCACATATTTGCCCACCACACCGATGCGGGTGGGGAAGGTGGCGGCTGAGACCTTGCGAACCAGGTCGTGCCAGTCGGTCAGGTCGGGTTCAACGTCGGGAAGGTCGAGTATGTCCACGACAACCTCGTCGAGGCCCTCATCGCGGATCACCAGGGGAATGTCGTAGAGGCTGTCGGCGTCGGCCGCATTGACGACTGCCGCAGGCTCCACGTCGCACAGGGAGGAAATCTTCTGCTTGAGGTCGGTGGAAATGGCGTCATCGGAGCGGCACACAATGGCGTCAGGCTGGATCCCGCGACTCCGCAACTCGGTAACCGAGTGCTGTGTCGGCTTGGTCTTCTGCTCCCCGGAAGGTCCGATGTAGGGAATCAAGGTGACATGCACATAACAGACATTCGATCGGCCGACATCGAGTCGGAACTGCCTGATGGCTTCGAGAAACGGCAGGATCTCGATGTCGCCAACCGTGCCGCCGATCTCGGTTATGACAACGTCGGTTCCGTCCACCGCCAGTCTGGAAATCCGGCGCTTTATCTCCTCGGTGATGTGCGGAATGACCTGAACGGTCTTGCCGAGGTACTCGCCGCGGCGTTCAGCATCGAGCACGGCCCGGTAAATCGATCCGGTCGTGGCGTTGGAGTCCACCGTGAGGTTCTCGTCGATGAATCTTTCGTAATGACCCAGGTCGAGATCGGTTTCACCTCCGTCTTCGGTGACGTAGACCTCACCGTGTTCGAACGGATTCATCGTGCCCGGATCCAGATTCAGGTATGGATCCAGTTTCTGCAGTGTCACCTGGAGGCCCCGGGCCTTGAGGAGTCTCCCGAGGGACGATGCTGTAAGCCCCTTGCCAAGACCTGAAACAACGCCACCTGTGACAAAGATGTGCTTGACCAAAACAGCTCCTCTTGGTCGGTTCGGCCAAGAATAGCGCGCTCACCGAAAGCAACGAGCAACACGTCGATGACACCATCCCATCGGCCGCCAGACCGTAGGATCGCCCCAGTGACCACCAGTCCCGGGTCGACAGAAGTCCGATCCGCCCCCAAACTTTCGAGGTCGAGTTACCCGATTGACCTTCTTGGCCTGGCTGCCCTGACGATCCTGTTGCGCTTGCCGGCGTTCTTCTCGGCCAGGCACCTCACCTTCGACGACGGAGTGTTCGCCAGCTCGATACTCGCGATGCGCGAAGGCGGAGTTCCTTTTGACACCGTGTTCTCGAGCCAGGGACCCCTGTTCCTGCCATTGGCCTACCTGGGCGACCTGCTGGGGTTCCAGTCGATCAACGGTCCTCGGGTGTTGGGAGTTGCCTCCGGAGTTGCAGTGGTGCTGGCCGTCTATTGGTGTGCTGCCTACGTCACGGATCGATACGGTGCTCTGGTCGCCGGTGTTCTCACCGCCACCTCCGGTGCCTTGATGTGGGTCACGGCTCCCCTGGCGGCTGATGGCCCGGCGCTGGCCTTTGCTGCTCTCGCCCTGGGCCTCGCACTGCGACACCGCGACAATCCCCGCAACTCCTCGGCAATCGCCCTCGGACTCGCCGTGGGAGCGACGTTGTCCACGAAGGCAGTGGAGGCCCCGATCCTGATACCTGTGGCCCTTGTCCTTATTGCACCGCTGTTCGGATCCCGCAGCACAGGCAGCTGGAAGCTCCCTGTCCTCCGCGGCACCCTGGCCGCGATCTCGGCCGCTGCAGTCTTTGTTCCACTTTCGCTGGCCTTCGGGTTCTCCGATGTGTGGGATCAGTCGTTCACCTACCGGACCGAGGCTGCCTTCGATCGTGATCCCCTTGGGAATGCAGCGAAGATCCTCTCCACCCTGTGGGATCGCGATCTGGTGTTGCTGTTGTTCACGGTGGTGACTCTGGTGGCCGCAGTCGTGGCGTACCGACAGAAGGGCGCCGCGGCGACGGTTGATGAACCGGGCACGTTCTGGTCGCTGGACGTTCCCGTGTCCCCAGGGGATTCTGCAGATGCTGATTCTGATTCGGGAGCTTCGGGCTGGCTGCCTTCATCCCGGCTGCTCATCTGGT
Source organism: Actinomycetes bacterium (assembly GCA_030621865.1). GTDB lineage: Bacteria > Actinomycetota > Acidimicrobiia > Acidimicrobiales > Microtrichaceae > JAHRAZ01. Next base: position 450 of record JAUXGW010000097.1, on the reverse strand, counting down.
CATGGGTTCTCTTCACCTGTCTGTGGCTCGTGTTCATGGTGAGTCCATTGTGGAGGCCGCACGTTTCGGCGATCGTGCCGCCGCTCGCGCTGCTGATCGGCATCTACCGGCCACCCTGGAGAGTGGCCGCAGTCGCCGCTGCGGTTTCGTTGCCACTGCTGTGGATTCAACTGGATGGCATTCGCAATCCCGGTGACTATCGCGGTGGCGAAGCCGAAGTAGTGGCGGCTTTGCGCGAACTGCCGGATGGTGCGTGGGCTCTGAGTGACGAACCGGGCCTGCTCTGGCGCAGTGACATCCGCACGACCGATGACATGGTTGATCCTTCGATGTTGAGGATTCAGCAGTACCGCTATGACGAGGACACCCTCGTCCTGGCCGCAACAGATCAGCGCATCTGTGCGGTGGTTGTGCGCTCCGATCAGCGATTCGGCAGTTTCGAGGGTCTCG
>JAUXGW010000101.1 GCA_030621865.1 Actinomycetes bacterium | reverse complement strand
CTGCCCGACATCGCCTATCACCGGGACAAGTTCGAGAGGGGATGGGAGCACCTGATTGATGTGCTGGGTGCAGATCACCATGGATATGTCGCCCGGATGATGGCAGCGGTGCAGTCGCTGGGCCATGACCGCGAAGACCTCGAAATCGTCATCACTCAGCTGGTCCGGCTGGAACGCGACGGCGAGGAACTGAAGATCTCCAAACGTTCCGGAGATTTGATCACGATGGAAGACCTGATCTCGGAGGTCGGGCCGGACGCAGTTCGGCTCACGTACCTGCTGCAATCGGTGGATTCACCGCAGACGGTCGATCTCGACCTGGTAGTGCAGCAGAGCAACGAGAACCCGGTTTTCTACATTCAGATGGCCAACGCCCGGATCAACTCGATCGGTCGGGTTGCCGAGGAGAGGGGTATGACGCGCCTGCCCATCTCCGGGGTCGACTTCAGCCTGCTCACGCACGATCGGGAACTGGACCTGCTCCGAACCCTCGGGCAGTTCCCTGAGGTGGTCAGGATTGCTGCGCGCGAACGGGCACCACACAAGATCACCACCTGGGTTCGTGACCTCGCCTCGGCAGTTCACGGCTTCTATCACGATTGCCCGATCCTGCATCCGGATACGCCGGAGGATCTCCGCCAGGCGCGGTGGTGGCTGGCGGAATCGGCACGAATCGGTCTTCGTAGTGGCCTGGATCTGCTGGGCGTGTCGGCACCGGAGAGCATGTGAGCACACAAGAGCACTCTCCTCTGCCACGCCGACTGCTGCCCGATGCCGCTGAAGTCGGCTCCCAGGGCGAATTGCTGATCGGTGGAGTCGACGCGGAACTTCTCGCCCAGGAGTTCGGGACTCCCGTGTTCGTCTACGACGAGGCGCATTTGCGGAACCGGGCCCGCGAGGCCGTGGAGGTAATGGGTCCCGACGGAGCCATCTATGCCACGAAGGCATTCCTGTGCCGTGCGATGGCCCGCCTCGCGCATGAAGAAGGCATGCGCCTTGACGTTGCGACTGGCGGTGAACTTGCCATCGCTCTCGCGGCAGGGGTTCCGGCCGGTCGCATGGTGCTGCATGGCAACAACAAGGCTGAATGGGAACTGCGGGCCGCCCTTGATTCCGGGGTAGGTCGAATCGTTGTGGACTCGGACATCGAGATCGACCGGATCGAGCATCTCGTGCGCTCGGGACTGCCCCGGCCAGCGGTCCTTCTGCGAATCAACCCGGGTATTGAGGTTCACACCCATGAACACGTCCAGACCGGAAACCTCGACTCGAAATTCGGTTTTCCCCTGAGCACCGGTCAGGCACATGAAGCCGTGCGTCGGGCCGCGGCGTCCTCCGCGATGGACCTGATGGGGCTGCACATGCACATCGGTTCGCAGGTTTTCAGCGTGGAGAACTTCCTCGAGGGTCTGGCGGCGGTCGCTCCCTTCGTGATCGAAGAAGACCTGCCCGAGATGATCGTGGGCGGGGGCCTCGGTGTGGCATATGTCGAGGGCGAGGAAGCCCCATCAATTTCCACTTGGGGCGGCGCTGTGGTGAAGGCGTGCCGTGACCTTGGAATCAACGCTGAGATCGCCGCCGAACCAGGACGGGCGATAGTGGCTCAGGCGGCCATCACCCTCTACACGGTCGGAACGTTGAAGTTCATTCCGGGTGTTCGCAACTATGTCTCCGTTGATGGCGGCATGAGCGACAATCCGAGACCTGTTCTGTATGGCTCCGGATATGAGACTTTTCTCCCCAGGGCTGTGGAGGCGAGGCGTGAGATGCCGATCCGACTGGTCGGCAAACACTGTGAGTCGGGTGATCTCATTGTCCGTGAAGGCAGGGTTCCGGGCGACCTTGCCGTCGGCGACATCATTGCAACCCCCGTAACTGGTGCATACGGGCATTCCATGGGAAGCAACTACAACAAAGTGCTTCGTCCGCCGGTGGTGTTCGTACGCGACGGAGAAGCTCGACTGGTGGTTCGCCGGGAAACAATCACCGACTTGCTCGCAACTGATCTCGGATAATGCCCGCAATCAGCCGAAAGTCTGGCTGATCGCCAGCAGGGTTCCAGTAGCGGCAACGACCGTGCCAACGACGGCAATCAGGTGCTGACGCAGGGAGCGCTCGAATCGAGCTTCGACATTTGCGAAACCGGTTCGCATTTCAGCGCGCAGCTCGCCGACATCGGTTCGCGACTGGTTGATGTCGGTTTGCAGTTCGGTTCGCAGTTCGCTGAGGCCGGACCGAAGTTCTTGGCGCATTTCTGCTCGCATGAGACCGAATTCAGCGTGGATTTCAGCTTTGGTGAGAGCGGTTGCGGCGTCGAGATCGCGTTTGGTGGCCACGTCAGCCCAGCCCACAGGCGGCAAGTAACCCATGAGCGTGTCGGCTGCGTCCTGACCCATCGTGTCGTCCAAACGTTCGTGAAGTTCTGTTCGTGCCCGATCCTGTTTGCTCATATTGTTGCTCCCGGTGGATTTCGTCAAGGGCATCCACTCGCTCTCACAGGGTGTTGGGTACGGAGGGCGTCGGGAAGGTTCAGTCATGGCCGGATGCAGTGCCATGGTGGACTGTAGAGCCAGGCTCTGACAGGCACCGTCGGAGCACAGCGGGTACTGCTTCGGTGGTCACCGCCATGGCCCGGTACGGTTGTCGATCGTGGAACGTACGGTGAACATAGGTGTGCTCGGCTGCGGAAACGTGGGTGCGGCGCTGATTCAGCTGGTCGGGGACTCGTCAGACGAGATCGAAAAGCGAACGGGCCTTCGGCTCGAGGTGACGCGCGTTGCGGTGCGCTCCCTGTCGAAGGAACGCGACGTTGAACTACCGGCCAAGGTCTTCACCACTGACGCCTCGGAAGTGGTGAACGATCCCGCGGTGGATCTTGTGGTTGAGGTCATCGGCGGAATTGAACCCGCACGGCAACTGGTTCTCGATTCCCTTGCTGCCGGCAAACCAGTGGTGACGGCCAACAAGGAACTCATCGCGAATCACGGCACCGAGCTGTTTGCCGCGTCAGACGATGCCGGAGTTGACCTTCTCTTCGAAGCGGCCGTGGCGGGTGGTGTCCCGTTCATTCGACCACTTCGCGAGTCGCTTGTCGGCGAGGACGTCTCGCGGGTGATGGGCATCGTGAACGGAACCACCAACTACATCCTCACCAAGATGACCGAAGAGGGCTGGACCTACGCAGAGGCCCTTGCGGAGGCACAGAGTCTGGGTTACGCCGAGCGGGACCCCACAGCGGATGTGGAGGGATTCGAGGCCGGGGCCAAGGCCGCAATCATCGCCACGATCGCGTTCGGCAAGAAAGTCGTGGCCGGCGACGTGAGCCACGAGGGTATTGCCGACATCAGCGCCACTGACATCGCGTTCGCCAATCGCCTCGGATACCAGATCAAGCTTCTCGGAATCGCCGAGCAGTTCGACGACGAATCGATTGCGGTTCGCGTTCACCCCGCGATGGTCCCCGATCAGCACCCGTTGGCGTCAGTTCGTGAAAGTTTCAACGCGATCTTCCTGGAGGGCGAAGCCGTGGGTGAGCTGATGTTCTTCGGTCGCGGAGCAGGTGGATTCCCGACAGCATCCGCGGTTCTCGGAGACACGGTGGACGCGGCAGCGAATCTCGCCAAGGCCACCCACGCCAGTCTGGGGAGTTTCTCGAAAGCAAAGATCCGGCCGATCGACGATCTTCACTACCGCTACTACCTCAACCTGGAGGTCAGGGATCGTCCGGGAGTGCTCGCAGCGGTAGCCAATCTGTTCGGCAAACATGAGGTGTCGATCCACTCGATGGAGCAGGATCCCCTGGTGGCCGATGGATCCCAGGACGCTCAAGACGCCGGCTTGGCGCGTCTCATCTTCATCACCCACGAGGCCAAGGAATCCGATGTCCGTGCAACTCTGCACGAGCTTCGAGGCCTCGAAGCGGTGAACAGCATCGGGTCCGTTCTGCGAGTGATCGAGAATCCGGACTGACCATGCGCTACATCTCCACGAGGGGGACCGCTCCGGCTCTTGGATTCGCCGACACCTTGTTGGCCGGCCTCGCCAGCGACGGTGGCCTCTACGTTCCGGAGACCTATCCCGACCTCCCTCCCCTGGACTCCTTGCGCGGCCTGTCGTATTCAGAGCTCGCAACAGAGGTGATGTGGCCTTTCGTCGAGGGGGATCTGTCCAGAGATGACTTCACGCGGATCGTCAACGAGTCCTACGCAGTATTCGATGCTCCCGATGTTTGCCCGGTGGTCGACCTCGGCGACCTCAAGGTGCTCGAGCTCTTCCACGGGCCAACTCTCGCGTTCAAGGATGTCGCCCTCCAGTTGGTGGGTCGGCTGTTCGAACACGTTCTTGAAGATCGCGACGGTCGAGTGACGATACTTGGAGCGACTTCGGGCGACACCGGCTCAGCGGCCATGGAGGCCTTCCGCGGGCTCCCGCGAGCGAGCTGTGTGATCTTGTTCCCCGATGGTCGGGTTTCGGATGTTCAGCGCCGACAGATGACCACGATCACCGAGGCGAACTGTCACGCCGTGGCGCTGGAGGGAACCTTCGACGACTGTCAGGATCTGGTGAAGGCGGCGTTCGCCGACGATCTCTTTCGCAACGAGGTACACCTGAGTGCGGTCAACTCGATCAACTGGGGTCGTGTGATGGCCCAGATCGTCTACTATGTCTGGTCCCACCTGCAAGTGTCACCTGATGGATCCCCCGTGAGCTTCTGCGTGCCCACGGGCAACTTCGGCAACATACTGGCCGGGTGGGTGGCCAAGAAGATGGGCCTTCCGGTGGATCGCCTGATTGTTGCCTCGAATCGCAACGACATTCTGACTCGCTTCTTCACCACCGGAACCATGGAGATCCGTGACGTTGTCCCCACCACCAGCCCATCCATGGACATCCAGATCTCATCCAATCTTGAACGTCTGCTGTTCGAGGTGATGGACCGGGATGGTTCTGCAGTGGCAAAACTTCTCGACAACTTCCGATCCGACGGCACCGTGAGTATTCCTGCGAACACACTGGATCTCTTGAAAGCCGAGTTCGACGCAGACCGAATCGACGACGCTGGTGTTTGCGAAGTCATCGACTCCGTGAACGAGGAATACGACGTTCTGCTCGATCCGCACACGGCCGTTGGAGTGGGAGTGGCCTCAAGAATCGACTCACCGGACAGTCCTTTGGTCTGCCTTTCCACGGCACATCCGGCGAAGTTTCCGGATGCTGTGTTCTCCTCAACGGGAATCAGACCACCTCTGCCGCCACACCTCTCGGATCTCCTGGAGCGCCCCGAACGTTTGGATCATTGCAGTGATGATTTGGCCGAAGTTGAGAAATTCGTCCGGAGGGTGTTTGCCGCGGATGTGTCCGGCGAATAGAGTGGTGTTGTCGTCTCCGGCGGGGGTCTGGCGAGAACGACGAGTGTTCCTTCTCGTTTGCCCTCCCGTATGTCCGGACCGTCTCGAAGAATTTTCGAGCTGACGACGTCTTCATGGGAAACCCACCGGGCTTCCCCATCCCAAGAAACGGGGACAATCACGTGAGTGTTGACTCGCAGAGCCTCCAGCGCAAAGACCGCGCTGAGCTCGCAACAATTGCTGAAGCGCTTGGTGGCAAAACCACCAGTCGCACCAAGAAGGCCGACATGGTCCAGATGATCATGGAGCTATCGGGTAACGAGAGCGGGGCCAAGCCTGCGGCTGCCCGCTCCGCGGGAGCGGCTGGTGCAGAGGGCTTGTCGTCCAGAGCCGCAGACTCGGACAGCGGCGACTCGGGCACACCATCCGGTGGCTCCGGGGAGTCTCCGAAGGCGGATGCAGCCGCGACAGCGGAGAATCCAAATGGTGATAACGGTGGGGTTTCCGGAAGGGAGTCCTCTGCGGCCAAACCTGACGCCGGAAGCGGGGCCGACCGGAGCGACTCAGCCCCAGGTGAATCCAGCACGGACAAATCCTCCGACCCAGAAGAATCCAGCCCGGACACATCCACCGGATCTGACTCGCAGCCCGAGTCCTCGGACGCAGAGAAGAAGTCGGGTGGTGGCGGTGACGGCAGGGACCGCAGCGGCGGCGACCAAGGTGGTCGCAACCAGGGCGGCGGTGGTCAGGGCGGAGACGGTCAAGGTGGCCGCAACCGGAATCAGAATCAGAATCGAAACCGGAACAAGGGCGGCAATCAGCAGCAGAAGAACCAGCAACAGGGGAACCAGCAACAGGGGAACCAGCAACAGGATCAGGGAGATTCGGGCAATCGACGCCGGCGCCGGCGCGGTCGCGGACGGGATCGTCAGGAATCCAACGAACCAGAGGTTGCATGGGAGGGCGAGCCGATTGCGGTCAGTGGTCTTTTGGACCTGCGCGATGAGGGATACGGCTTCCTGCGTGTGAAGGGCTTCCTTCCCAGCGAGGACGACGTTTACGTCCCGGTCAAGTTCGTACGGCAGCAGGGTCTTCGCAAGGGCGACCATCTCGAAGGTGCCTATCGGCCCGCCAACAAGCAGGAAAAGAATCCCGCGATGGTCCGTGTTGACAAGGTCAACGGTCAGGATCCGGAATCCCAGAGGAAACGTCCTCGTTTCGAGGACCTGACACCTCTGTTCCCGGATTCCCAGTTGCGACTGGAGCAGACGGAGAAACCCCTCGACATGACGTCCCGGATCATCGATCTGATTTCTCCGATCGGCAAGGGGCAGCGCGGACTGATTGTTTCGCCGCCCAAGGCCGGCAAGACGACGGTGCTCAAGACCGTCGCCCAGTCAATCGAAGCCAACAACCCTGATGTGCACCTGATGGTTCTGCTGGTGGATGAGCGGCCTGAAGAGGTCACGGACATGCGCCGTTCGGTTTCCGGGGAGGTGATTGCCTCCACTTTCGACCGACCTTCGGACGAACACACCCAGGTGGCAGAACTGGCCATCGAACGTGCCAAACGACTCGTGGAGGCCGGCACCGATGTTGTCGTTGTCCTCGATGGAATCACCAGACTCTCCCGCGCATACAACCTGGCGGCTCCTGCCACCGGTCGAATCATGTCCGGCGGTATTGACACCGGGGCCCTCTATCCGCCCAAACGCTTTTTCGGTGCAGCCAGAAACGTGGAAGAGGGCGGCTCACTCACCATTCTGGCCACCGCGCTCGTTGAAACGGGTTCCAAGATGGATGAAGTCATCTTCGAGGAGTTCAAGGGCACGGGCAACATGGAACTTCGACTCGACCGCAAGGCTTCCGAGAAGCGCATTTATCCCGCAATCGACGTGGATGCTTCCTCCACCCGCCACGAGGAACTGCTCTTCGAGAGAACTCAGCTTCAGCAGGTCTGGAAGCTCCGGCGCGTTCTGTCCGGACTCGCCGCCGAAGGCAGCGCCGGTGCCGGACTTGAACTTCTGATCGACCGCATGAAGACCTTCCCGAGCAACGATGAGTTCCTGGCGGAGATTGCCAAGACGCCATCTGTGTCCGGCTGAGGTCCGGTTCAGAACCGGGCTTAGTCGCTCGTGGCTGGCACTGCTAAAGTTCTCCTTCGCACCAATGGGCTCCGCTTCCGGACGGAAACCGGAAGAACGAACGGGCCGGCCCTCAGGAGAATTTCATGAAATCCGGAATCCATCCCGATTACCAGTACGTCGTGTTCCAGGACACCTCTTCCGGTGACAAGTTCATCACCAGATCCACGATCGAGACGTCGGAAACGATCAAATGGGAAGATGGCAACGAGTACCCGTTGGCAAAGGTGGAGATCTCCGCCTTCACGCACCCGTTCTTCACCGGTCAGATGAAGATCGTGGATACCGCCGGCCGCGTGGAGCGTTTCGAGCGTCGCTACGGGAACCGCAAGCGCAAGGGCGGAGCTGCGGCTCAGGCCGAGGCAACCGACGCGGGTTCCGAAGAATCCTCCGAAGAACCCGGAGACGACAGCTGAGGGACGATCAGCGCGCCGACCTCCAGAAGGCCAAACTTGCCGCGCTGATGAGGGACCTCGACAGCGGTTCGGCCGCTGCTGATTCCCTGGGTGCCGGTGCTGCGGCCCTTGACGGCAATGCTGCGTATGTTCTCTCTGATTCTGGATCTCCGGCGGCTCTGGCCGGTGCCCTGATCTGGGCGCAACGCAAAGCTGCGGGAACACTCACACTCTTCTGTGATTCGAATGCTGACGGCCTCGCGCGCCTGGCCTCATACTTCGATTTCGACATCGATGTCAGATGGGCTCGGGCCGGTTCGGAACCAGCGGAGCCAATGCTGTTGCCAGTGGTGCCACCAGGACCGGATGGCGCTGAGGATCTGGTTGCCCAGCTCGAGTCCCATGGTCTCGAGGTTGTGTTGGAAGATGGTTCCTGGCGAGGTGAGATTCACGGTCTGGAAGTTGCCAGAATCGTTCGGTGGCCTCAGGAAACCGGAGGTGACGGTGAGCTCCACATAGAGGCTGGAGTCGGCCGATTCGATCGCGATGCGGTCGCTGTCATGCATCAGGGTGAATCATCTTCCGACGCACTCGAACGGGCGACTGCGATCGTGGG
>JAUXGW010000074.1 GCA_030621865.1 Actinomycetes bacterium | reverse complement strand
TCCAACGATTCGCGAGACTTCCGACATGTGAGCCCAGAGGTCTGCCGGCACATCTGTCCAGTGGTCAATCTGATCGATTGGAACCACCATCACGTGACCTGGCCGAATCGGGGCAATGGTCAACATGGCGACGACTCGATCATCCCGGTACACGAAGTGGCCCGGCAGCTCGCCACTGATGATTCGGGTGAAAATCGAGGGATCAGCGGTGCTCGAGTCGGGTTCGTTCATACCCAACACTAGGTCTGACTCCGGTGCGAATCTGTTCCTGTGTCGCGGCGGCGTCAGGATCGCGGGCATCCGCGGTCCGGGTGATCAGGGGTGATCAAGAGTCCTAGAATGGGTGGTGATGGCAGAAAAGAGCACCGGCGGACAGGGCGCGGGCAATCATGAGGCCCGACGCGGACTCGCGGGTCGGGAGATTCCCGAGGGTGAGGATCGATTGCTCACGGTGCCGAATGTCATCACCTTGGTCCGGCTCCTGTGCATTCCCCTCTTCCTCTGGCTGCTCTTTGCCGAGGACATGAGGGCGGAGGCAGCGGTTCTCCTCGCTGTTCTCGGAGCGACCGACTGGGTAGATGGTTACGTGGCCCGCCGCTTCAATCAGGTATCCGACTTCGGCAAGATGTTCGATCCGATCGTGGACCGCCTGCTCATGGTTGTGGGTGTCGGCGCCATCATCATCATTGGAGCAGTGCCGCTCTGGTTCGGCATTCTGGTTATCGGCCGCGAAATCGTCCTGTCGGTCTATGTGGTGAGCATCACGGCCATGGGTGCGGTTCGGATGGACGTGACCTGGATCGGCAAGACCGGCACGTTCTTCCAGATGATCGCCTTCCCGCTCTTCCTGGCATCAACTGACAAAGGTTTGTCGGACGGGTTCACCACCGTTCTGCGAATCGGGGCATGGGGTTGCGGCCTGATCGGTCTGGTCTACGGCTACATGGCCCTGTTCGGGTACCTCCGTGAAGGGCCGGAAGCTCTGCGGGAGGGCCGCGAATTGAACGATGCACAGCTCGCGTCGGATCAGAATGCAACAGGAAATCAATGAACTCACGGATCGGACCCGTACCGGTCCCCACAGCGAAAGCAGGCAGATGAAGGCAGTAATCATGGCCGGCGGCCAGGGAACTCGACTGAGGCCGCTTACGTCCAACGCCCCCAAGCCGATGATGCCCCTGGCCAACCGGCCAATGATGGAACACATCATCGACTTGTTGAAAAGGTACGACATCAACGAGATCGTGGTGACCGTGGCGTTCATGGCCAACGCGATCAGGAGCTATTTCGGTGACGGATCAGAATTCGGCGTGCAGATCACCTACGCCACCGAGGACACTCCCCTGGGTACGGCCGGATCCGTGCGCAACGCCATGGGCGAACTCGACGACACCTTCCTGGTGATCTCCGGCGACGTTCTCACCGATATTGATCTGGGAGCCATCGTCGCAGAACACAAAGCCAAGAATGCACTTGCCACCATCGGATTGGTGCGGGTGGAAGATCCGCTCGAGTACGGAATCGTGATCACCGACGAGGACGGAACCATCGAGCGATTTCTGGAGAAACCGACTTGGGGTCAGGTATTTTCCGACACGATCAACTCCGGCATCTACGTGCTCGAGCCCGAGGTGTTCAACTGGATCGAGCCGGAAGTCTCGGTCGACTTCTCCAGCGACGTGTTCCCGAAGTTGCTCGAGGACGGCCGCAAGGTGATTGGAGCCGTCAGCGAGGGGTATTGGGAAGACGTGGGCACCCTTCAGTCCTACTTGCGGGCGCACAAGGACATTCTCGACTCCAAGGTGGAAGTGGAAATAGCCGGATTCGAGATTTCCGACGGGGTCTGGCTGGGTGAAGGTGCAGAGGTGCATCCGGAGGCGAAGATCACATCGCCGGCCGTGATCGGCGACAACTGCTATGTGGCCGAAGGAGTCCAACTCCGCCAGTACAGCGTGTTGGGTGCGGGTGTACGAGTCCGCCGCGACAGTGAACTTGAACGCACTGTGGTTCAGGACAATGCGCACCTGGGCGAACAAGTGAGATTGCGGGGAACTGTGGTTGGGCGATCCTGCGACTTGCGCCGCGGCGTCCGCTGCGAGGACGGGGTGGTGATCGGAGATGAGGTCTTTGTCGGCGAGGACTCGGTGATCTCTGCCGACGTGAAGATCTATCCGTTCAAAACCATCGAATCCGGAGCGGTCATCAACACGTCGCTGATCTGGGAGTCCAAGGGTTCGCGGTCGCTCTTCGGGCGCCTCGGAGTGACCGGGCTGGCCAATGTGGACGCCACTCCCGAGCTGGCAGCCAAGGTCGCCCTTGCCTACGCCACATCGTTGCCTCGTGATTCCTCCGTGATTGTGTCGCGAGACACCAGCCGGGCAGCACGGATGCTCAAGCGAGCGTTCATTGCAGGTCTCAATTCCGGAGGAGTGAATGTCTTCGACCTGGAGGTGAACTCCGTGCCGGTCACCAGATTCCACAGCCGATCCGCCAAGGCCAACGGAGGTGTGTCCCTGCGCCTGACAGAAGAGGACTCCGACTCCGTCGTGATCCGGTTCTTTGATCGTCTCGGTGCCGATATTTCAGAGGCAGCCCAGCGCAAGATCGAACGTCTCTTCGGCCGCGAAGACTTCCGCAGGGTGCGCGCCGCCGATATCGGCCAGATCAACCTGGTTCCCAGCGCCCTTGAAATGTACGCGCTCTCACTCGAACAGGCCGTGGACATCAAGGCGATCAATGAGCGTCGGTTCAAGCTGGTGCTCGATTATGCATTTGGCTCCTCGAGCCTCGCCATGCCGAACGTGTTGTCGAAACTCGGCGCGGAGGTGTTGGCGGTGAACCCGTTCGCATCCACCCTCGGTGTGTTGGGTTATGACCGACTCGCCCACGCCCAGGAAGTTGCGAACTATGTGACGGCTTCCGGCGCGGACCTCGGGGCCGTGATTGATCCATCGGGTGACCAGCTGACGCTGGTGGACAATGAGGGTTCGATTCTGGATCACACAGAGCAGATGCTGTGCTTCCTTGAACTGATCGGAGACCAACTCCACGGAGACAAGGTCGCCTTGCCGGTGAACGCACCTTCGGCCGCCGCGGCGCTGGTCGAAGGAAACGGGTACAGCGTGAGCTGGTCCCAGACCTCCGCACCTTCCTTGATGGCCGAAGCAGACCGTGATGGTGTCGGTTTCGCTGCCAACCTCGAAGGGGGAGTGATTCTTCCGGAGAGCATGCCGGCCTTCGACGCCGCGGCGGGTCTGCTCAAAGTCATGGACATGTTGACCATCCAGGACAAGAAGTTGTCAGAGGTCGTCGATGGCCTGCCGCACCCACACCTCACCCATGACACGGTGGTTACTCCATGGGACGACAAGGGCACAGTGATGCGAAGCCTGGTGGAACAGACACAAGGCAGCGATGTTGAGTTGCTGGACGGCGTGAAGGTATTCAGAGACGAAGGCTGGGTTCTGATTCTGCCTGACCCAGAGGAACCCGTGACCCATGTGTGGGCCGAAGGGAACACCTCTGCGGAAGCCAAGAATCTTGTGCAGGAGTACTCCCGCCGAATCCGCCAACTCATCCGGTGATACGCCCGGGTTGCGGTCGGACATCGGCGCGCGCAGGCGCTCCCCTGGGATAAGTTGGGTGCTGATGAACGTCCCCGAAGAGCTTCGTTACTCCGCTGAGCACGAGTGGATCCGAACCGATGGTGCGCAGATCACGGTCGGGATCACCGACTACGCGCAGGATGCGCTGGGAGACATCGTCTTCATTCAGGTCCCCGAGGTGGGTGCCCTGCTTGAAGCGGGGTCGATGATGGGCGAAATCGAGTCCACCAAGTCGGTCTCCGAGATCTATGCGCCAATCGCCGGAACTGTGACCGAAGTGAACACGAATCTCGAGGACTCACCTGAAATGCTCAACTCCGACCCCTATGGTGAAGGTTGGATCGTTGTGATGGAGCCGGCGACCCCGTCCGACTTGGACGGCTTGCTGGACCAGACCGAATATCGCGCTCTTACCGAGGAGTAAAACGTGGCCGAAGATGTCGTCTGTGACAACTGCGGTGCCAAGAACACGACGGGCTCGAATTTCTGCAACGCGTGCGGATTCGAGTTGACCGCCGATGAGCCGACAACCACCACGAACATTCTCGGAGTTGGTGCTGACACCGCCGGTAACACTGGTCCCGGGCAGCTCGTTGTTACGCGGGGAGCGCTGGCGGGTGCTCGTTATGACGTGTCGGCTGACGAAACCACACTCGGTCGACATCCGGACAGCGACATATTCCTGGACGACGTGACTGTGTCGCGCCGACACGCAAGGATCATCGCCAGTTCGGCCGGAAAGACCATCGAGGATGTGGGCTCGCTCAATGGCACCTACGTGGACGGCGAGCGCGTGGAGAGCACAACTCTTCGCGAGGGAGCACAGATCCAGATCGGGAAGTATCGGCTGGTTTTTGTCATAGGTTCCGAAGGGTGAAATCCCCGGAGATGCGGAATCAATGAGCGAGGAAGGTCGAACCCTTTCCATATCCGAGGCACTCACGGAACTCCAGCAGGAGTTCCCCGAGGTGACGATTTCGAAGATCCGGTTCCTGGAAGGCCAAGGTCTGATCGAGCCGGAGCGGAACGTGTCCGGATATCGTCAATTCCAGGAATCCGATGTTCAACGACTGACCTGGATCCTGCGCCAGCAGCGGGATCGATTCCTGCCACTGAAGGTGATCAAACGCGCCCTGGACCGTGGAGTCGACATCCATGATGCCGGCGACGGCGATCAACCCACGTTGTGGTCGTCCGTGGCTGACGCCGCAGCCGTCGAGGAGCAAGAGGCCAGCGCACGCGACGCCGCAGACGAAGAGGGCGCGACTCCCCAGGACAAGCGTCGGCACCCGGCGACGGCTGGACAAGGTTCGCCAACGGAGTCCGAACCGACTGCCTCACCGGCAGGTAATCGGGACTCCCCGGTTGCAGCAGTCGATGTACAAGATGATCCTGCAGAAGTCCCGGAGGACACGGAAATGCCAGCAAGTTCCGAACCGGCCAAGCGATACAACACGCCGGCCGATGTGGTGGCTGCACTACAGGAAGATCCTCGGGCACCTGCTCCCAAGTCACAGGGCCGGACCACGCGTCGCCAGCAGCCAGTGCTGGAGGTGAACGACGAATCGTCCGGACAGACATTCACTCCAGAGGAGCTTGCCCAAGCCGCCGGAGTTTCTTTCGAGATGCTGGAGGATCTCGAGCGGTTCGGGCTCATTGAGGCGGTCATGCGCGGCACCGAGGTCTACTACGACGAACACTGTCTCAGAGTGGCATCGTTGGCTGCTGCAAGTGCCGAGCGTGGAATTGAACCTCGCCATCTGCGCATGTACAAGGTTGCGGCCGAACGTGAAGCTGGATTCATCGAACAACTGGTGATGCCGTTGCTCAAACAGAGGAACCCGGAATCCCGGGCCAAGGCGCTTGCAGAGGCCAACGAACTGGCCGCGTTGGGCGCCGAGATGCATGCAGCGGTGTTGGCGCGTGAACTCCATCCGGACCTCGGACGTTCTCTGGGAGATTGAGGAACCGCGCAGGAGTAGACTCCTTGAGTGGTCGAGATGGAGTTGATGGGCGTTCAGGTGGAGCTACCGAGCAACACGCCGGTCATGCTGCTGCAGGAACTCACGGCATCTCCGCGTACTCTGTCGATCTTCATCGGTGGGCCTGAGGCCGCCGCCATCGCTTTTCACCTGGAAAACGTGGAGGCACCGCGGCCTCTCACGCATGACTTGATGGGTCTGATAATCGGTGAAATGGGATTCTGCCTGGAGAGAATCGTCATCAATGCCCTGCGGGACACCACGTTCTTTGCCGAACTCCATCTGCTTCCGGACGGTGACGAGGATGAAGCCGAGTCCCGGGTGATTTCCGCCCGCCCCTCAGATGCTGTGGCTCTGGCGATCCGGTTGGACGCCCCGATCTACGCATCCGAAGAACTCCTGAGCGAAGTCGGGTTCGTGGAGGGCGCAGAGGCTGCGGACCCCGATGAAGTCGTGGAGGAATTTCGCGAGTTCATCCAGAACGTGTCTCCGGACGATTTCGACTCCTGAACCGCGCTCCTGAAATCCGCTCCGGTCAAGGGTTCTGAGAGAAGCGTGGGAGTGCGATCGCGCGAATCCACCACCAACAGATCACGGCCGGGTAGTTTCGGCGTTGTCATTCGGCTCCACCGCTGATCTACTTGAGTGGACCAACCTCGAAAGGGAATTCGGACATGGCGCACAAGCAACAGGGGTCAAGCGAGCAACAGGGGTCAAGCGAGCAGCAGGGACCAAGCGACCAGGGATTCAGCGGACGCAAGACGGCCGAAATTGTGGGAATCTCCTACCGACAGCTGGATTACTGGGCCCGTACGGATCTTGTCCGACCGTCCCTGGCTGATGCGGAAGGTTCAGGTTCCCGACGCAGATACTCATATCGGGATCTTCTCGAACTCAAGGTGATCAAGATGCTGCTCGACTCCGGCATCAAGCTGGAGTCCGTACGCGAGGTGTTCGGATTCCTGCGTGAGCATCTGGGGGAAGACGTCACCACCGCGAATCTGGTGATCAACGGCAAGAACTCTGTTGTGGTCCGCAACGGCGAGGACATGATTGACGTGCTCAACAGCGGTCAAGGCGTTCTCAACGTGCTGCCGCTCGGAGGCGTCAAGACGGAGGTGGATGCTGCGATCGTCCAGTTGCGACCCGCAGCGTCCGAAGAAGGCGCCGTATCCGAAGAAGCCGCTGTTCTTCCCGGCGTCAAGGAAGCCTGAGCGGACGAGAGTTTCCTGACCCGCCTGGCGTTCGTTGGCGCCAGCGTGTCCATACCCGCGATCATCTGAACGTGCACAATTCACCGCTCGATCTCGCCCACCGAGGACTGGGAGCCAAGATGGTTCCGTTCGGGGGCTGGGAAATGCCGTTGTCCTATCCGGGCGGCACGTTGGAGGAACACCGAGCCTGCCGCAGCGGCGCTGTCGTGTTCGATGTGAGTCATCTCGGGACCGTGCGGGTGACCGGGCCGGGAGCGCACGATTCACTTCAGCGCTCACTGACCAACGACCTGAACAAGGTGCAGCCCGGCAGGGCTCAGTACACCCATCTGTTGTCCGAGGACGGCTCTGTTCTCGATGACATCATCATCTGGTGGGTGGCCCCGGAGATCTTTGACGTGATGCCCAACGCGTCGAACACCGATGATGTTGTGAGCACATTGCGGTCCGCTGCCGATGCAGGAACGACGGTGCAGGACTCCACAGCCGCGCGCGCTGTGCTGGCCATACAGGGGCCGCTTGCCCGCGAAATGATGAAGGCCGTCTCGCCCGAGGCTGCATCGGTGGCGCGGTTCGGTGTGAGGGAGTTCACCTTCGATCAGTACCGCTGTGTTGCTGCGGGTACCGGATACACCGGCGAGGATGGCATCGAATGTGCTGTTCCGACCGCCGCCGCCGGGGCCTTCTGGCAGGCCGTGCTCGACGCTGGTGTCACACCGGCGGGCCTCGGAGCCCGCGACACACTTCGTCTGGAGGCCGGCCTGCCACTGCACGGCCAGGACATCGGCGAAGGGTTGACGCCACTCAACGCCGGTCTCGGTTGGGTCGTGGCGTGGGAGAAAGGCGACTTCCCGGGACGGTCGGCACTTGTGGCGCAGGAGGAAGCTGGCGTGACTCCTCTACTCCACGGCATTCGAACTGCTGGTCGCCGCCCGATTCGTGGTGGCACTGAGGTGACGCTGGATGGCCACAGGATCGGATATGTGTCATCGGGCAATTTTTCGCCCAGTCTGGAATGCGGAATCGCCCTTGCTTATCTGGACAGCAGAAACCCGGTCGGGGACACCGTGTCGCTGTCAGTCAGGGGCACCGAGGTGGAGGCCGAAGTTGTGGATCTACCCTTCGTGGCCAAGTCTTGACTTCCGGCCGATTCACCAGATGCCGGGATCAGGCAAAGTCCTGGGGCGGAGGACAGGTGCACATGAGGTTGCGGTCGCCGTAGCCGCCGTCGATTCGACCGACAGGTGACCAGTACTTCACGGCGTGCGCACCCTTCGAGGGCCAGGCGGCGAGACTGCGACTGTACGGGTGATCCCACTCATCAGTGGTAACCGTTTGAGCGGTGTGCGGGGCGTTGGTGAGCGGATTGTCCTCGGCCGGCCATAAACCCTCGCCGACCTGCGAGATCTCGTCAGCGATGGAGATCATCGCATCGCAGAACAGATCTATTTCGGCCAGGCTCTCGGACTCGGTGGGTTCCACCATGAGGGTTCCCGCAACCGGGAAGGCAAGTGTCGGGGCATGGAATCCGTAGTCAATCAGCCTCTTGGCGACGTCTTCCGCCGTGACACCCGTTTCCCTGGTTATTGCCCGAAGATCGAGGATGCATTCGTGTGCCACTAGGCCGTCACGGCCGGCATAGAGCACGGGATAACAATCCGAGAGCCGCTTCGCGATGTAGTTGGCGGACAGAATCGCCACCGCTGTCGCGTCCACCAGATCGTCACCCATGAGGGCGAGGTAACTCCAGGAGATCGGCAGAATGCTCGCTGAGCCGTATGGAGCGGCGGACACGACGGGCAGGTGCCGGTCCGATTCGCGCTGCGATGCCGGATGGCCCGGAAGGTACGGAGCCAGATGTGACCTGGCGGCGACCGGTCCAACACCGGGTCCACCACCTCCATGGGGAATGCAGAACGTCTTGTGGAGATTCAGGTGAGAAACGTCGGCCCCGAAATGGCCGGGGCGGGCAACACCGACCAGGGCGTTCAGGTTGGCTCCGTCCAGATACACCTGGCCGCCGTGGTCGTGGACGATCGAGCAGATTTCGCCGATGCCCTCCTCGAACACGCCGTGTGTTGACGGGTAGGTGACCATCGCAGCGGCCAGATGATCGGAGTGTTCGTCCGCCTTGGCTCGCAGATCATCCATGTCGACGTTGCCGAGGTCGTCCGTTGCGATCACCACAACAGACATGCCCGCCATGACTGCCGACGCCGCGTTGGTGCCGTGAGCGGACGAGGGAATCAGGCAGATGTTGCGATCAGGCTGACCTTGGGCGCTGTGGTAGCCGGAGATGGCAAGCAGGCCTGCCAACTCACCTTGGGATCCGGCATTCGGCTGAAGCGAGACCGCGTCGTATCCCGTGATCACGCACAAAGCAGCTTCCAGTTCGGAGATCAGCTCCAGGTACCCGGAAACCTGATTCGCCGGAGCGAACGGATGGATTGCCGAGAACTCCGGCCAGGAGATGGGAATCATCTCCACGGCAGCGTTCAACTTCATCGTGCAGGAGCCCAGCGGGATCATGGTGCGGTCGAGTGCCAGATCCGCGTCGGAGAGTCGGCGCAGATAGCGCATCATCTCCGTCTCAGAGCGAAATTCGTGGAAATTCGGGTGCTCCAGGAATGAGGAGGTGCGCCGCAGCTCGCTGGGTATTGCCGTAGAGATGCCCTGCGGAATCTCCAGGCTGTGTTCCGCCCCGAGTGTCCTCAGCAGCTTCTCCAGGGTGTCCTCCGTGGTGATCTCGTCGAGCGAGAGAGCGAAGTGGTCGGAGTCGATGGGTCGCAGATTGATTCCGGCTTCAGCGGCCCGGGCCACTGTGTAGTCCGCCCGGCCGGGTGCGCTCACGGTGAGGGTGTCGAAGAATGAGTCGGTATCGACGTGGTATCCAGCGGAATTGAGGCCGTCGGCGACCGCCCGGGTGAGGTTGTGGATCCGTTCTGCAATGGCCGTGAGACCCTCCGGCCCGTGGTAGACCGCGAATGCGGCGGCCACGTTCGCCAGGAGAACCTGCGCGGTGCAGATGTTGGAGGTGGCCTTCTCGCGGCGTATGTGTTGCTCACGGGTCTGGAGGGCCAGACGGACGGCTGGCTGGCCGTGGGAATCAACGGACACTCCCACCAGCCGACCGGGAAGAGAGCGCTTGGCGGAATCTCGCACGGCCATGAATCCGGCATGTGGACCTCCAAAACCCATTGGAACGCCGAACCGCTGGGCAGATCCGACCACCACGTCGGCATCCCACTCGCCCGGGGGAGTCAGAAGGGTGAGCGCAAGGAGGTCCGTGGCCACGCACACCACGGTCCCCTGTTGCTTCAGCGCGGCCGTGAGATCCCGGTAGTCAACAATCTGTCCGGACGATCCGGGATATGACAGGAGGACACCGAAACAGTCCGATTGGCGGGGCTGCGAGAAATCGGCAACCTCCACCTCGATTCCCAGCGGGGTCGCACGACCCCGGACAACGTCGATCACCTGCGGATGACAGTTGGAATCCACACAGAATCGGTTGCTCTTGTTCTTGCTCTGACGGCGGGCCAACGTCATCGCCTCGGCCGCAGCTGTCGCCTCGTCGAGCATGGATGCATTGGCGATGTCCATACCGCACAGGTCACTCACGGGGTTCCTCCCCGCGGCCCGTGGGCAGCCACCTTGTTATCAATGATCAGGGCGAATTTCTCGGTTCCGTCTCC
>JAUXGW010000278.1 GCA_030621865.1 Actinomycetes bacterium | reverse complement strand
CGGACGGCTCAAGGCGATACGCGAGTTCGGCGTGTTCGTTGGCGTCCTTCATCCCGTCGAGGCCGAGTCCGGCTTGAAGGATCGCGACCGCCGAGGCGTACGAGGCCGATCCATCCGGCATGGGACGGTCGAAGCAAGCCTCACGAGCGGCGGCAGCGAATCGCCGGGTTGCCTTGACGTCACCGCTGAAGGCAGTGATCCAGGCAGATGCGATGAGGATCGGTGGATAGGCGAGCAATGCATCGGTCGGGAACCGGTTGATCCACCCGCGAAGGGTCTCGAGCCAACCACCCAGCATGTACTCGAACCAGTTGGCACAGATGAGCTCTGCGGCGTACTCGTGGTCGCCGGCTTCCATGGCGTGAGGAATGGCTTGGGATGTGTCGCCGTTCTCAATCCACCACTCCGTGGCCCGCCGATGTGCGACTCGCTGCTGCTCGGCAGGTTGCCGAGCAAGGTCTCGGCGTAGCTCAACCCGAAGCAGGTCGTGGAGGCGGTACCAGTCACCGTTCGCGTCGAGGGGTGTCAGCAGCAGGTTCGCCTCTGAGAACTGCTGCAGGCGCGCCGCTGAGTCCTCCCGATCTACCACTCGGTCGCACAGGCTCCCGTTTAGGTGACTGAGGATCGACCACTGACGGAGAACCGATCGCTCGTCTTCGGAGAAATTGCCGATCATCTGCTCCATCAGGTACGAATGAAGGGCGCCGACGCCGCCCGACAGATCACCGTCTGCTGAATGCAGGTCATTGGTGATCGCGGTGAGGTGCACACCGGCGGGCCAGCCCTCAACTGCTTCATGGACACGCGCTACTTCCTCGGGACTGAGTCGCTGGCCCACGCCTTCGAGTGCCTTCTTGGTCTCCTCGAGCGTGAACTCAAGTGCCGTGCTGTCGACTGCGAGGAGCGTCCCACTGGCCTCGAGCTTGGAGAGGGAGAGCGGGGGTCGGGCACGTGTTCCGAATGCCACGTGCATCGATCTCGGAGCGTGATCGATGAAGTACTGCATCGAATCATGGCATTGCGGATTCGTGATGACGTGGTAATCGTCCAACACCAGAACCAATCGGCCCGGAACATCGAGCAGGCTGTTGAGCACGTGGGCGATGACCTCGTCGACGTTGGGCTGTGGTTGGAAAAGGAGGAGCCAGGCCCTGTCGGCGAATCCTGGTATGAGGGCTCGAAACGTGAAGAGCATGTATCGCCAGAGGAGCGTGAGATCGTTCTCCGTCTCCTCAAGGGTGAGCCACCCGAACCGCCGCACAGGATCTGACTTCGCCCACTGCATGAGGACGGTCGACTTGCCGTAGCCGGCAGGAGCCTGGAGGAGGGTGACTTGGCGGTCCCTGTCATCGCTGAGGCGTCTGATGAGCTTGTCCCGTCGAACCAGATTCGAGCGGTGCACCGGCGCGCGGATCTTGGCCACCACCAAGGGTGGAGAGGTGCGCTGGGACGCATCGGTTCTTCTCTGAGCATCAGTCACTGCTTCAACAATACCGATGTCATTCGGTCCGAGCCAGCCGGTGGGAACTGCTGGTTTGGGAAGAGATGTCGGTGGCTGCGTTGCGCTTCGAATCACCCGGGTGAGTCAAGCCCAACCGGGCAGATCTCAGGTATAGATAGCAGTGGACGAACGAGTTCCCGCCAGGAGTTGTCCGTCGTGTCATACGGCGCACGTGGCTCGATCGAGCGATGGAGGTGTGCGGATGGAAATCCAGGAACTGATTGGAGCGTTGTTCAACATCACATTGGTGGTGATGATCGTTGCGACGATGGTATCGGCCGGGTTCACGACGACCTTTGCCAACCTCGGTGCAGTGCTGAGCCGTGTCGGGCTCGTGGTGTTGGTGCTTGTCACCGGCCTGGTGATCCGTCCGCTCGTGGGATGGGGTACCGCCGAGTTGTTCGATTTGGCCGCGCCGGCCTTCATCGCCCTCGTGCTTCTTGCGGTGGTTCCCGGCGCTCCGCTCGGTGTCAAGTTTGTCATGGGCGCCAAGGGCGACGTCACCACCGGCGCCACGTTCCAGGTGCTGCTCGCTGTCGTGGCGTCGTTCACGTTTGCGCCGACCGCAAACTTCATCCTCGAAACGGCAGATCTAGGTGAAGGGGTTGCGCTGCCCGTTGGTGACCTTCTCAAGACCGTCGTGTTCCTGCAGGTCCTCCCGTTTGTGGTGGGCCTCCTGATCCGGCATTGGAACGAGAAGAGTGCCCTCGAGTGGAACAAGTTCGCCCAGAAGATTATCGGCCCATCCTTCTTGGCGGTGGTCGTGTTGGCGCTGCTCTCAAGCTGGCAGATGATCATCGGCCTCATCGGCGACCGCGTCCTGCTGGCCGGCATCGTCTTCACGGTGGTCATGATCGCAATCGGCTACTTCGTCTCCGTTGGCGGCTATCCGACGAGAGCCGCCACGGCGATGATCCAGCCGGGAAGCAACGCCGGTCCGACGTTCGCGGCCGTGGCGATCGCTTTCAACAACGACCCCGCGATCCTTGGTGCGGTCACCGCCATCATTTTCATGCAGATCGTCGTCGCGGCGCCGGTCGGCAGTTGGATG
This sequence comes from Actinomycetes bacterium, assembly GCA_030621865.1. Lineage (GTDB taxonomy): Bacteria > Actinomycetota > Acidimicrobiia > Acidimicrobiales > Microtrichaceae > JAHRAZ01. Next base: position 673 of record JAUXGW010000278.1, on the reverse strand, counting down.
GGCAGAGACAAGGAAGACCCAATGGAAGAAGACATCGAAGCAGCTGGAGGGACAAACAATGGCTGACCGTCCGAACATCGTCTTCATGCTGGCCGACAACATCGGCTGGGGCGACCTGAGTTGCTACGGGAACCTCAACCCCACTCCCCGCCTCGACCAGTTGGCGTCGGAGGGAGTCCGCTTCACGAATTTCAACACCGAGGCGCAGTGCACACCCACCCGCAGCGCGCTCATGACAGGACGCATGCCGATCCGCTCCGGCACCTTCACGGTCCCGCTTGGGGGCTCAGCTCCGTACGGGCTCTGCCCCTGGGAGTACACGATGGGGGAGTTGTTCTCCGATGCCGGCTACGCCACCGGGATGTTCGGCAAGTGGCACTTGGGCAAGACCCCCGACAGGATCCCGACCGCCCAGGGCTTCGACGAGTGGTGGGGCATCAGCGAGTCCTCCGATGAGGCCGGCTGGACTGCGCATCCCATGTATCCGGACTACTTGCCCCGCCCCAAGATCAAACAAGCCGTCAAGGGCCAGCCCTACGAGGAGGTCGACGACTTCAACTTGAAGACGCGGCCCTTCATGGACGAGAAGATCACCGACAAGACGATCGACTTCATCCACCGCAAGCACGCGGAAGGAACGCCGTTCTATGCGTACGTCGGGTTCACCAACACG
>JAUXGW010000399.1 GCA_030621865.1 Actinomycetes bacterium | reverse complement strand
AGAGAGCTCGCAGCGAGGTGGCCCTGCTCGAGGACACCGACCTGCTCTACCTGTCGGCTCTGGCACTGGATCTGGCGTCCGGATACGAAGACGCCGCGTTGGCAGCCAAGGATCTGTCCTTGGACATTCGGATGCCACAGGGCGAGGCGTTCAGGATGATCTCGAGTGCGGAGGATGCGGCCGCTTTCCGCATCGCATCGGCTCAGCTGATGGGACTGGCGGAAGGCATGCAGTCGGAGGCCATGACACAAATCAACACTGTGGAGAGGGCAAGACGCGGTTACCTACTGGCGCTCGCGCTCGGCTTCCTCAACACGATGCACCGCAACGCGATCGATGAACTCTACGACGGTGTTCTCACGGCCGCCGAGCAGCCATCCGCCGACTGAAGGTTGTACCGGTCGGACCGAGGGCTGTACCGATCAGACCGCTGTCAGGGCCGATCAGACCGCGGTCAGGGCCGAATACGCTGTGTAGCCACCGACGAGTTCGGACACATCGCTGAAGCCGTTCGCCCGCAGGATGCTTGCAGCCACTGAGGACCGGTATCCCCCGGCGCAATAGATCACGACGGGAAGGTCCGGATCGAGTTCGTCCATGCGGTTCGGAATGGCGGAAACCGGAATCTTCAAAGACCCATCGATCTCACCTTCGGACACTTCACCGGGATTGCGGACATCAACGACCTGAAGGTTTTCAGTTTCCGCCGCCAGGCGGTCGATTTCAGTCACGGGAACCCTGGAGGACCGTGCGACCAGATCCGGATTGTCGAACATCACAGCCAGCGGATTGGCGACATAGCCGGCAACGTGATCGAAGCCGATGCGGCCGAGACGATTCTTGGCCTCCAACTCCAGTCCGGGATCGACAACCAGAACAATCTCGGTCTCCGGGGAGACCGCCGAACCCACATACTCGGAGAACCGACCCTCGAGGCCCACGTTGATCGAACCGATCAGGTGACCATGGCCGAACTCTTCGAGGTCGCGGCCGTCAACGAGAAGGGCTCCTTCTGACACCTTCTGCATGGCTGTGGCAAGGCTCAAAGGTTCCGGTGCTTCACCCTCGTCGAGGAGCGGCCGATGTTTCCGATTGAGCACGGCGTCATAGACGAAGTAGTCCGGAGCAGGTGCCTGACCTTCGGTGACCAGCTGCAGGAATTCCGAACGGTCCCTGGCCTGCAACGCATAGTTCGTGTCCTTCTGTTCAGCGATCGTGGACCAGGTCTCGGTGGAGAGATTCTTGCCACACGCGGACCCCGCACCATGGGCCGGATAGACCCGCGTTGCCCCCGGCAGTGGCATCAACTTGGTGTGTAGGGAGTCGTAGAGCTTCTCGCCCAGTTCTTCACGGGTGAACCCGATGGACGCGAGCAGATCCGGCCGGCCGACGTCACCGATGAAGAGAGTGTCCCCCGTGAGCACTCCATAGGGAACCTCATCGTCAGCATGTTCCGAGACAACGATGCTCATCGACTCAGGAGTGTGACCCGGAGTGTGGAGAATCTCCAACTGAACCTCACCGAGCGAAATGATCTCCCCATCTTCGAGCTTGCGAGAGGGAAACTCAGTCTCCGCGACCGATGAGAAACCGATTTCAGCGCCCGTTGCCTCAGCCAACTCCAGGTGTCCGGACAGGAAGTCCGCGTGGAAGTGCGTTTCCAGAACCAGT
>JAUXGW010000267.1 GCA_030621865.1 Actinomycetes bacterium | reverse complement strand
GAAATGCAACCTCGGGATCGCCTTCCGGAGGTCCTTGCCTCCGGTGACATCCACCTGATTCCGCTCAAGACCGGCTTGGCGCGCTCGAGTGTTCCTTCGAAGCTGTATTCGGTCCTGGCTGCGGGTCGACCGGTGGTGGCGAGTGTGGACGAGGGTACCGAGGTCGCCAACACGGTCGCCCGTGCAAGGGCCGGAATTTCGGTACCTCCCGATGACGAATCTGCCTTCATCGAAGCGATCGGGGACCTTCTGGATGACCCGGATTCACGGGCCGTCAAGGGTTCCTCAGGGCGGAGTTTCGTGGAGGAATGGGTGTCGCCGGCAGCGGTGGCTGAGTCCTACGAAGCGCTGTTCGAGGAGGTTCGAGCCAGAAGACACGGCATTGGGGTGCCAGACCCCACCGATATCTGACCAGGTGGTGGTGCCGCGGCCCGGGGAGGCCTCTGATGTGCAGGCGGGACAAGTTGCCCAAGGGTCCATCCCGTCTACAGGTCAGGGGTGCTGAGGCGCTACCGTTGTCAAGCTATGGGCAAGGCATCCTCTGCAAAAAAGATCAAGCGCGTACAGCAGGCCGGAGCCACTCGTGCGCCCGGTCAGCGGCGTCAGCGTGCTTATCCAGCCCTGATCATTGTGATCCTGATTCTCGGGTTGGCCGGAACTGCATTGGCGGTGGACCATCGGCGGTCCGCCGAAGCCGTCGCCCCGACTGTGGAAGACCACTGGCACGAGGCCTACGGCACCTATGTGTGCGGTGAGTTCCTCCCCAACCAGTCGCCTGTTGTGGACGGCGCACCAATCACGCTCTACTCCGACGGCCTCATCAATATTCAGCCCGAAGACGACTCGAGCACCGGAGACAACGCCACGTTCGAGCTCTTCCTGGAATCCATGGGAATTGCTGCGGGAGCCGAATCCTTCACTCTCTCCGACGGCACGACCTACACCAACGGCGATGACTGCGATGGCGAAGAGGGCCGCGTTGCCCTGTACGTATGGCCGCCACAGTCAGGCGAAAATACCGATCCACGAATAATCACGTCGGCAATTCCGACGACGAGATTCACCGACGACGGCCAGTCGTATGTGCTGGTGTTCAACCCGCGCGATTCCGAGGTTCCGTTGCCGCCTTCCGCTGGCAACCTGGACGATCCGAGCACTGATCCCGCGACAGTGGTGCCATCATCGGCACCCGCTGACGACTCCTCCGGTTCCGAGACGACCACCACCGCTGGAGGCTGAAGATGCGCGCGGTCATCTTGGTCGGAGGGTTCGGCACCCGCCTGCGCCCCCTCACCCTCGACACACCCAAGCAGATGCTGCCGATGGTTGGCGTGACGATGCTGGAGCGCGTGGTTTCCAAACTGGCTTCACACGGCGTGGACGATGTGGTCCTCTCGCTCGGCTACAGGCCCGACGTGTTCTCCAGGGCGTTTCCCGACGGCACCTGTGCCGGTGTTCCGATTCACTACGCAGTGGAACCCGAACCGCTTGACACTGCGGGAGCGATTGGATTCGCTGCCAACGATGCGGGCATCAAGGACACCTTCATTGCCGTGAACGGTGATGTGTTGACTGATCTCGACGTGACAGCCCAGTGGGCGCAACACAAGGCAACCGGAGCAGAAGGCACCATCGCCCTGACTCCGGTGGATGACCCGTCGCGATTCGGGGTTGTTCCACTCGACGCCGAGGGCAGAGTTGAGGACTTCATCGAAAAACCTGAGCCGGGAACTGCGCCGACCAACTGGATCAACGCAGGAGCCTACGTGCTGGAGCATTCCGTGATCGAGCGAATCGAGCCGGGCCGCAAGGTTTCCATCGAGCGCGAGATCTTCCCCGTGATGGCTGCCGAAAAGACGCTGTACGGGATTCAGTCGGATGCCTACTGGATCGATGCCGGAACCCCCGAGGCCTACCTGCAGGCCCAATTGGATCTGATCGACGGAATCCGCGGATCTGGCGAGGTGGCGGGTCATGCCACAGCCCAGGTGGATCCTGAAGCGGTTGTGGAACGGTCGGTGCTTGGATCCGGAGCGGTGGTGGGCGCGAATTGCCGGATCAGCAACTCGATCGTGATGGCCCACGCAGTTATTCAGCCGGGATGTGTGATCAAGGACTCGATCGTGGGTTGTTCAGCCTCAGTTGGTGAGGAATCGAACTTGACCGACCTTTCCGTGGTCGGACATTCCGCCGAAGTCGGTCGGGGAACGAAGCTTGAAGATTCGCGGATCCCGGCACCGGAGGCGTGGCCGTCCAAGGATCAGGCCTGACAACCAGAGCCGAAGATCCCCACGGGAATATCCGCAGGGAAATCCCGGCACGGAACGGTCGAACAGAAGGCGAACAGAGAGACAGAGGGCACACGGGGACAGCGCCAACGAGACACGGGACGAACAAGGGTGGCGGTCGCGTGATCGCTGCCAAGGAACAGCCGTTGCAGTGACAGGTTGCCCAACGGATTCTAGACAGGGGACAAGCAATGCACGTACTCGTCACCGGCGGTGCCGGATTCATCGGTTCCAACCTTGCGGACCGCCTTCTCGCCGAAGGTCACTCGGTGGACGTGATCGACAACCTTGCCAGTGGCAAACTCGCGAATCTCTCCGACGCCCGTTCCGCGGGTGGTGAGTTCAGCTTTCACCAGATCGACATCTGCGACCAGTCGGTGGTGGAACTCATCGAGCGTCGCAGTCCCGAGGTGGTCTTTCACCTCGCCGCCCAGATCGACGTCCGGCTCTCGGTGACCGATCCCGCAGCCGATGCCCGCATCAACGTGATGGGCATGCTCAACGTGCTCGAAGGCGCTCGTCGGGGCGGCGCTCGCAAGATCTGTTTCGCCTCGTCGGGCGGCACGATCTACGGCACTGTGGATCCCGAGGATCTGCCGGTAACCGAAGCTCACCCACAGAAGCCAATTTCGCCTTATGGCGTGACCAAGAAGGTGGGCACCGACTACCTCAACACGTACCGCGAACTGCATCAGATCGAGTACACGTCCCTGGCCCTGGCCAACGTGTATGGCCCGCGTCAGGATCCGCACGGAGAAGCGGGTGTGGTGGCGATCTTTGCCGGCCGCCTGCTGTCCGGAGACGAGTGCAAGATCTTCGGTGACGGCGAGCAGACCCGTGACTACGTGTTCGTCGACGACGTGGTGGATGCTTTTGTGCGGGCAGCCGAAAAGGGCAGCGGCCTGCTGTGCAACATCGGTACCGGCATCGAGACGAGCGTCAATGGCCTCTATGAGGCGATGGCGGCAAATGCCGGCGTGGATACTCCCGCGGTGCATGCTGCTGCCAGGCACGGCGAACTGGAGCGCTCGAGTCTGGATGCCGGGCGAGCCAGGATGCACCTCGGCTGGGAACCCTTCACTGACCTGCAGACCGGAACGGCTGCGGTACTTGACTGGTTTG
>JAUXGW010000066.1 GCA_030621865.1 Actinomycetes bacterium | reverse complement strand
CTCGAGATCACCGATCCTGCTTCGGACTACATAGACCAGTGGCAGGGCACGCCGAGCGAGACCGTGGCGGTCGAGAATCTCCTCAGCAACGACTCAGGCCGGGAACAAACCATTCAGACTGACTATGTCCAGATGGCTGCCGTTGCCGAGGACAAGACCGGGTTCAGCATCAATCTGGGTCAGGATGCCGAGCCGGGAACCGAATGGGTCTACAACAACGCCGCCATCCAGACACTCGAGGAAGTGATGGAGGTAAGCACTGGGGAGGACCTCGCAGACTTCGCCGAAGCCCGCCTTTTCGACCCGACCGGCATGTCGAAGAGCTCGATCATCCGCGACCAGGCCGGCAACCCACTCACGTTCATGGGAGTGCAATCCACCTGCCGGGACATGGCACGTTACGGGGTGCTGGCTTTGAACCACGGCAACTGGGATGGAACCCAGATTGTTTCCGAGGACTGGATGGAACAGGCCACCGGGCAACCGAGCCAGGACCTCAACGCCGCGTACGGGTGGCTCTGGTGGCTGAACCGACCCGGACCGACCGTGGATCCGAGCCAGTTCGACAACCAGGGAAATCCGATTCCCCAGAAAGGTCCCCGGGTTCCCGAGGCCCCCGAGGACATGTATTGGGCGTCGGGACTCGGCGGTCAGTACATAGTTGTGGATCCGGGATCCGGTGTGATCGTGGTTCGACTTGGGCAGTCGGATCCCGAACCCGAGATACCTTTCAAGGCCAAACATGCCTCGCTTGTGGTGACAGAGGGTTTGGTCGACTCCGAGAACTGATCAGGGTCGGGGATCGGAATGATCCCAGTCCGCCAGCAGCGCCCGAATGGCCGTGAGCAACAGCAAGGGCTCGTCGAGCATCGCGTGGTGACCTGCCAGGGGAATCTCCACCACCGGTGTCACCCGACCCATCTCCTCGTACATCGAGTCCGAGATATCAGGTGTGACCAGACCATTTTCGCTTCGCAGCAGAGCCAGTCGGCACTTCACCCGGGAAAGGTAAGGCAACGCGATTCCGCGCAAACCGCTGCTGAACTGGGTGAAGATCCGGCGATCGAACTTCCACTGGAAGCCACCCTCGACCGCCTTCAGTGACCGTCGCCCAACGTGGTCCATCACGTAATCCAGGTAGTTGGGCTGCTGGGGTACGGTTCGAAACCGCTCGAGAGCTGAGTCAACACTTTCGTAGAGACGTGGCCGACCAAACGCTTCCTTGATTCGAAAGGACCCGACCTCGGGATCCGGAACCGTCACTGGAGAGTCACAGATGATGACGCCCGAAAGCTCATCACCGAACATCGAAGCCGTACCGATGGTCACGAATCCCCCCATGGAGTGACCAACCACCACCGGAGGCCCTTCGATTCCTCCGGCTCTGGTCACTGCCATCACCTCGCGGGCCCAGGATTCCAGTTCGTAGGAGTCCCGGTGGTCGCTGTCGCCGTGGCCCGAGAGGTCCAGTGCCAGAACTCGATACTCGTCGGCAAACGTCGCCGCCATGTGGGTCCACCAGTGGGCATGGGCTCCGCCGCCATGGACGAACACGAGACCGCGACGGCCGGGTTCACCCCAGGCCAGATAGTGAATGTCCGCCCCGTCAACATGGACGAACCCATCATCGAACGGCACGGCCAGCGCGTTCCTGAACCACTCAGGACAATCCTCAGTTGATTCGCGCATCTCGGCTCCCGATTCGCCTGTTCGCTCCGTTGCGGCTGCCCGATTGTTACGGCTGCCTGACCCCAAGGTCAGCGAAGCTTGTGATCCCATCACGATCCTTTGCGACCTCGTCGAGAAGCTCATACTCCTCGCCGGTGTCGGTCCAGTCCTCGAACTGGGCGACACCAAGGGTCTCGAACCGTTTGCGCAACCAGCCATCGTTGGCATCCAGCAGACCGAGCTTCTTGCAGTTGGGGACGATCTTCGAGAAAAGGAGCTGTTGGAACGGATCCTGATTCTTCGTCTCTTCGTCGTCGAGAGCGAAGATTCGGATCGCTTCCTTCACAGAAATGCCCTCCTTCTCCCAGACCTCCTGCATGAGGAAGCGATCACGCATCCGAACTGCAGCCTCGAACGCAAACTCCTGACGATCCATCATCTCCGCGTCGCTCAACTCGGCGTAGTACTCCTGAAGTGACAGCACACCGAACGCAACGTGCCGGGCCTCGTCGCTCATCACATAGCGCAACAACTGCTTGAGCAGCGGATCGGACGTGACCTGGATTGCCAGCCCGAACGCTGCCAGTGCCAGACCCTCCACCATGATCTGCATGCCGAGGTAGGTCATGTCCCATCGCGAATCGGAAATGATGTCGTCGAGCAACATCTCCAAGTGGTGATTGATCGGATAGTGACCGCTCAACTTCGTGTCGAGGTACTTGCTGAACACCTCAACGTGGCGAGCCTCATCCATCACCTGGGTGGATGCGTAGTACTTGGCATCAATCCACGGGACGGTCTCGACGATCTTGGCGGTGCAAAGCAGTGCGCCCTGCTCGCCGTGCATGAACTGGCTGAGACTCCAGTTCTGGCTCTCGATGGCGTGGGCTATCCACTGCTCGTCATCCCATTTCTCGAGGGATGTGCCCTTGAGGTCGATGCCCAGTTCCTGGAGCAATTGGGCATTCATGGTCATGGGTGATTTGCGGGCCTGCTCCTCCTGATCCACTTCGATCGACCAGTCGAGGTCGGTCTCACCGTTCCACATGGACTTCTTGGCCTTTTCGTACAACTTCTCCAGTGCGGGGCGCTGGCCTTTGTTGTAGTCCCACGTGAAGATCGTGTCGGTATTGCTCTCGACGGTGTGAATCACCTCGTCGCGATCGACATTGCTCAACGAGAGGATCTCCCCCAAGTCATCAACGTCATCACGACCGATGATTTCTTCGTTGCTTCGACCCATGTTTCCCCCTGAGGAATGTGATCCGAGAAATGTGGACTCGTGGACTACCTGCCCTCGAGCCTCGCGGAACGAACCGCTCCTTCAGTCGACAGCGGCACGCCGGCGGATCCGAAGATGGCACAGCCTAGCGAGCGACGATATTGCCCGTACCTCGCCGTGCAGCAGTGCCCGCCCGGTTGTCGACCGAACCCGATTTCACGGAATCCAGCGACGGGGCAAGCTTGCAGTCCGCACATCAGAGACCGCGGCTGGCGCCCCTGACGATCAGCGATTGATAGAGGCGCGGCGGCAGTCTCGACACGAAGTCGAACAGGTGTCCGTCAGGTCCGACCACCGCCCGGGGCTTGTCACGCTCCACCGCACCGAGAATCACCTTCGCGGCTCGCTTCGGAGTGGTGATGAACGCCTTCTCGAAGTCAGTCCTGGCTGAGTCGGCGTCCTGACCGAGAATCTCCACACTCTTGTCGATTCGTGCATTCTTGACGATGTTGGTCTTGATGCCACCGGGGTGGATGGACGTGGCGGAAACTCCACAGTCCTGCATCTTCAACTCCATCCGCAACGATTCAGTGAAGCCGCGGACAGCGAACTTGGCGGAGTTGTATGCCGACTGTGAAGGCAGTCCAAGCATCCCGAACACACTGGAGAGGTTCACGATGTGGCCATCTCCAGTTGCCTTCAAGTGGGGCAGGAACTCCTTGGTGCCGTATACGACACCCCAGAAGTTGATGCCCATGAGCCATTCGAAATCTTCGTAGGACTCGCCTTCAACTGTGGCGCTGAGGGCCACACCGGCATTGTTGAACACCAGGTTGACCCTGCCATGGTCCTCCAGGACCTGATTTGCGAACGACTCCATCGCACTCCGGTCGGCCACGTCGACCAGTGCGGTGGTCACCTTCGAGCCCGCCTTCTGAGCGGTTCCGGCAGTTTCGGCAAGGCCGACTTCGTCCACGTCGCAGAGGGCCAGATGCGCTCCCCTGCTCGCGAGGTCGAGCGCCAACGCCCGGCCGATACCCGACGAAGCACCGGTAACCACTGCCACCTTGTTGTTGAATTCCTTCACGGGATCCCCACTCTGCTCACCGACTCTGTTCACCAGCTCTGTTCACCAGCTCTGTTCACGGGGCTGTATCCGGTTCCCGGCAACCGGCCGCCACGACACCTGTTGAACATACATCCGGCACAACACCCGACCAGCACGACACCCGACCAGCACGACACCCGACACGTAGCGGGGATCCAGGGTGTCCCATCGCCGAGAACCGCCGAGAACTGTTCTGCCGACATGCACCTACCGGGTCATGCCGACGCACCTCCGGATCCCGGTTGCGGCTAGAACGTTGTCATGACTCCATTGGAAACCGTCAACGAGTTCATCCGGCGAATGGAAAACATGGATCTGGACGGAGCGTGTGAGCTCGTGACGGACGACGTCGAGTACGACAACGTACCCATGGGCAAGAACCACGGACCCGAAGGCATTCGAGAGACCCTCGGACCAATGGTTGATGCCCTCGACGAGGTCGAATGGATCATCCACAACGAAACGGCTTCCGGAAACCTCGTGATGAACGAACGGAGCGATCGATTCCGCCTCGGCGACAAGTGGATGTCACTTCCGGTGGCCGGAGTGTTCGAACTCAACGATGACGGCAAGATCACCCTGTGGCGCGACTACTTCGACGTGGGAACCTTCAACGCCGAGATGGCCCGGCTGATGGAGCAGCCATGAGTGGAGCGGTCATGGGCGACGAAACCCTGGTGCAGGTCGGTGACAAGATCGCGGACCAGATCGTCTGTCGAGATGACGGAAGCGAGGTGAAGCTGAGTGAAGTGATTGCCGGCCCCACAATCCTCCCGATCGTTCGGTACTACGGCTGTATGCCATGTCGCGACTTCCTCTTCGGGCTCGAGAATGCCCGCTCGGACCTCGGAGCCGATTCCCTGAGAATTGTTGGACTGGGCAAGGCCGCTGACTACCAGGCGAAATATCTCATGCAGAACGGCATCGGGTATGAACTCCTGCTGGATCCTGAGGAAAACCTCTACCAGGCACTGCAGCTGCGTCGCTTCGGCTGGTGGATGATTCTGGATCCGAGGATGTGGTGGAGATACTTGCGCTCCCTGCGGTCATCGAGACAGGGCAAGATCACCAATCACCCGCTGCAATCACCGGGAGTCGTGATCCTCGGAGAAGACCTGACGGTGATCTACCTGCATCGTGGAGAATCGATCGGCGATTACCCGCCGGTGGATGACGTCATACGAGCAGCAAGGTAACCCTCGCCGAGCTGACCACTCGGTCCCCCGCCCAGCTCATCACTCAGTCCCCCACTGAGCTGACGACTCGGTCCCCCGCCGAGCTCATCACTCGGTCGCCCGCCGAACTCATCATTCGGTTGCCGGCTCCTCCCCGGAGGGAATCTCCCCCTCGGGTACGTCACCTTCGGGCACGAAACGAATCTTGAATTCCACGATTGCCTCGTTGCGCGCCGACCGACCGAATATCTCCGGGCGCGAAATTCCGAAGGAATCGAACGTGACATCCACGGAGCCGACAACCTCAATCACTGTGGGAGTCCACTGGGCTCGACCCGCGGCAGTCACCTTGCGGGTAACACCGTGAAGTGTCATCTCCCCATCGACCTCGAAGTCGACCAGCTCCCCCTCTTGCACCGGCAAGGGCAACTCGATTTCTTCCGTGGTCACAAACGTTGCCGTTCCGAACTCGCCAACCTGCAGGTACCGGTCAGCCACGTTGCCGTCGCGAAAGTCATTGTCCGAGGCGAGGGATGCCATGTCGACTTCCACGGACATTTCCGAAATTGTGGTTCCCTCCACCGTGGCTGATCCCGAAACGACATCCGTGCGGGCCACCACTTCCTCAGGAGCGCCGATGGGAAGGTCTTCGATCACTCGGTAACCGACGCCATCATCTGACGCCGAATCGATCTGGATCATCCAGACACCAGATGCTGGACCGGCAATGTCGACAGTTGCCGGCCCTTCTTCATCTTCACCGGAAGGCGTCCCGCCCAGGTCTTCCGATGCCTGAAATTCTTCGGGGGCATCACCGGAGCTGAGCCAGAGGTTCATCGCAACAAAGCCACCCAGAAGCATTGCGACGAACGTTCCGCCGGCAATCAGCCAGTACTTGGTTCTCTTGGACATCTCAGCCATAAGCCGCCATTCTGCACCCTCAGCGGCGGCTGACGAAGGCGGCCGCTGGCCGGATTTGGGCAAGTAGTTCCCTCACGATGCACACGCGGCACGATTTGCGGAGTATCGTTTGGGAACCGGGGTCACAAGGACCCTGAACAACCAGGAGTTAAGAATGCCAGAAGGCACCGTCAAGTTTTTCAATGATGAGAAGGGCTACGGCTTTCTCAGCCGAGAAGATGGCGAAGACGTCTTCGTGCATTTCTCCAACGTCCAGGGTCAGTCCGGGCGCGTAACACTCAGTGATGGACAGAAGGTCGAGTTCGAGATCGGCGAAGGACGCAAGGGTCCTGAAGCCGTGAACGTTCGCGCCATCTGAGTCCGAACAACCTCGCCTGAATCAAGGCGTCAGAGTCGATTTGAAGGCAGGCTCCCTGTGGGCTTGCCTTCAAACATTTTTGTCATCAGAGCCTTTTTGTCCTCAGAGCGCGCCGCCATCGTGGCCGCGGATGTTCATGGGCAACTCCGGGCCGCACGAGTCTGATCCCCAGATGTTCACAACCGGGATGTCGGATCTCCGACCTGCACCGGAACCGGGGAACTCCATCCGATCGATATTTCATTCCCCCGGTTACTCAGCCACGTTTGGTTCATACGTCTCGACACACGCTCATCCGGGTAGGTTCCTGAAAGACATCAAGGGGATCGAATGAACTTGAAGACCAGGCTCCTCGCAGCCTTAGCCGTGTTCGTCGCGACTGCCACATTGGTGGGGGCGTGCACTCCTGCGGCTGGTCTCACGCCTGAAGAGCAGCTGGCAGACATCGTTTCCTTCGTGGAGCGCGCGCGAGGCCGCAACTTCATCACCGAGCCGGTTGTCGAATTCCTCTCCGATGGCGCCTTCCAGGCAGAGGTTCTCGCGAACCTCGACGCAGAGCAGATCGAAGTCGACAACGTCGATGTTGCACTCCCGGCCCGGGGCTGGATCACTCCGCAGCAGAACTTGTTCACCGAATACAGAAAGGCGTTCGGAACCGGAGTTGTCGGTTTCTATGATCCCGTGAGCAAGGCGCTCAAGGTCCGGGGAACTGCGATGACTCCCTACCGGCGCGAGATCATCGCCCACGAGCTCACGCACGCCCTCGATGATCAGATCCATGACATGGGCGATGTGGTCTCCGAGGGCCTGATCGATGAGGATTACCTTGCGGCGCTGGTAGCGGTGGAAGGAAGCGCCGAGCGGGTCAGGAAGCAGTACTTCGACTCGATGAGTCCACTCGAGCAGCTCGAGAGCATCAACGAGCAGCTTTCCGGTGGAGTGGATCCAGTTCTCCTCAATCTGCCAGTCGCACTGCTCACCATCACATCTGCTCCATACCTGCGCGGACCCGCGTTCCAACAGGACCTGTTTGCTGCATTCGGAACTCCGGGTGGAGCGGACCAGTCCCTGATTCGGTATCCCGCCAACACGGAGCAGGCATTTGACAGTGCGAAGTACCTGGCCAACGAGGGCGCTGTGTCCGTAGCCACCCCGCCGAGTCCATCAACCGTCAAGAGTGGCCAGTTCGGTCCATTTCCCCTCAGCCTGCTGCTCCGCGAGGGCCTGGTGCTGGATTCCCTTGACCCGGTTACCTCGGGCTGGTCCGGCGGTGAATACGTATCGTGGACCGAGGGACCTTCCGACTGCATCAGAATTGATCTCGAGATGGATGGAGCCACGGAAAACTCCGCTCTCCAGTCCGCCTTGAATTCCTGGGCTTTGTTCCATCCGGGAGCAGTGGTGGAGTGCACCTCCGCTACAGGTTCGCGAGTTACCAGTTGCGCCTGAGCCTCCAGCTTCAGGGCGGCTGGAATCGCCAATCAGGCTGATCCATGCATTCAGGCTGGTCCATACAGTCAGGGATTCTGGATGCCGCCGAGGCTTGCCTCCGGGAATCCCAAGGTCTCAGCGGCTTCGGCGATCGGTGTGCCATCCGAAATCGAATCCAGGCCCGGTTTGCCCGGGGCACCGGGTTTCTGGCGGATCACAGAATCAACCCCGCAATATCGAATCGACAGGGCTCTGCGATTCGACCCGGAGTTGTTGCCGGACGAGGCGTGCAACGTCCGCGCGTGATGGATGGTGCAGTCGCCCACTTCCAGGCCGAAACCGAACACATCGGCGGAATCGAATCCGATCTGGGGCGGCATTTCCCCTTCGGTGCCGGGAATCGCATCTTCGGTCACGAACAATGTCGGACGGTACCGATTGGTTGTTCTGTGAGAACCGCTCAGGAATCGCAACGCACCGCTGGCCAACGGAGCCGGATCGAGCGGCACCCACAGAGTTGCCAACTGCCTGCCCTCCACGTGGAAGTAGCCGTCATCACTGTGCCACTTGGTTTCCAGCGAAGAACCCGCCTCCTTGATCAACACGCTGTCCTCATACAACCAGAGTCGATCGGTACGCAGCACTCCTGCGACAAGATCGGGAAGCGGCCCAGTGGTGGCAAGAGTCTTGAACTCGTCGTCAGATCGCCAATGGTCGACTCCCGCGCGGAACCTTGCGGATTCAGCAGAGTCGGCCAACGTACTCAGGTCCGCCAGAGAACCTGCGCGAACCAGATGGTCGACAGCGTCGCCGGCACGGTCGATGGTGCCGCGGTCCACCGCGCCTCGGACCACACACGCCCCGGTGGACCAGAAAAGGTCTGAGGCCTGGCCGAGGTCGGTGCTCACCACCGGACCCCCTGACTCGACACTCAGGAGAAGCTCTCCCCAAGCAGTTCTTCGGTGAAGGCCCACAGCTCCATCGCCCGTTCATTGTCGGTTATGTACCCGGCCACCTCCGAACCATTCCCGAGGCGGCAGTCCATGAGGTAGGCGCCGTTGTGATCCGCAAGATCATCGCTGGTGGCGGCCCAGACTTGCGTCGCAGCTCCGACCTCGGGCATCCGCATGGTCGGAACTGCAGACTCCCCGGAGCCGTCGTCCCGGGTGGAACGTGACTTCAAACGGGCAATCATCTCCTTCAACAGGTCGTCTGTGAGGTGACGGGACAGATCGGTCATGACCATCCCGGGATGAACGGAGAACGACAACACACCGCGAGCCTGACCCCTGCGTGCCAGTTCGAGCGCGAAGAGGGCGTTGGCTGACTTGGAACGGCCGTAGGCCTCCCACGGGTCATATTCACCCTCATCGAATCCGGCGTCTTCGAGATCCACGTCACAGATGAGATGAGCCCCGCTGGACAGGGTGATCACCCGGTCCGTGATGATGTCACTCAGCAGGTTCGTCAACAGGAAATGGCCAACGTGGTTGGTGCCAAACTGCATCTCGAAGCCATCGGCCGTGAGCCCAAAGGGGCAGACCATCACACCTGCGTTGTTGATGAGCACATCAATGGACTCGTGATCCTCACGCAGGTCCCGGGCAAAAGACCTGATGCTGGACGTGTCGGCCAGGTCAACCTGTCGCAGTTCCAGATCCGCATCGGGATCGGTGCTGCGAATTCGATCGGCCGCCGCTGCGTTCTTGTCCATGTTTCGAGCGGCCATAACCACCGACGCTCCGTGAGCGGCAAGTGACCGCGCCGTTTCCTCTCCAAGGCCCGACGACGCGCCCGTGATCACATAGGTCTTGCCTGACAAGTCACGACCAGCCAGTACCTCATCAGTTGTTGATTCGGCTGTGAGGTCGGTCATGAAAGCCACCATAGGCCCGTAGTCGGATCTGCGCCCCGAAGATCGAGTGCAGCGGTCCGCCGGTTCATCAGCTCGGCACGCCTACCAGTGACACCGACACCGTGACGTCGGGATGGACTTTCAAGAAACCGAGTCGAGGCAACTTCAGGCCCCACTCCCGGACGTCGAAGGTCTGTTCTCCACTGAGGTGCGCCTCATCACCAACCATCTCCAATGCAAGGTCGCCCGTCACGCCAACAACCTCGCCGCGGAAGGAGATCTCGCCCGTCACGGCCATCGTTGTGGCACTGGTCCGTTCACTTCCGACGGCGACGCCGGAGATCTCGGGATAGGTGGATGCATTGATTCGTCGGCGGGTCTCCCTGTCCACCAATGCATTGCCTGACCGCAACTTGTCGACGTCAATATTCACCTCGCCCGCCAGTCCGGGATCAGCAAGAATCTTGCCCGACCGAAGTCTGATCTCGAACGTTCCGGTCAGTCCCGCGGCGTCGGCCGAGATCGGATGCACTGAAGAGGTTCCGGCGATGGACACGCTCGAGCGTTCGGGGTCCAGGGTGAAATTTGCCATTCCCAAGTTTCGCGCGGTTTGAACGACTGCCGCGACGAGTGACTGGCACGACAACCGTCGTGTGCGCCGTTTGTCCGGATTGACTCGTTCGCTCCGAGTCGCCCGCTCGGACCCACCCTCCCGATGGATTTCTGATCATGCTTCTGACCCTGTGCTTCATCGTTCTGGCCATTCGTGCCTGGATGATGTTGCGAGATGACGAGAGAGCCTGGATTGCGATCCCGATTGCATTGCTCCTGGGACTCGCGGTATTCATCGGTAACGTTGACTTCAGTTCTCCACTGGAATTCAGCTCTGATGACCACCGCAACCGATGTCGGCACACCGCTGCAGCGGAACAAGAGCCAGGAAACGATCAGGGTCCTGAACTTCGACGGCTTGTCCCCGCGCTGACGATCACACTCGCGGTGTACTGGTATGAGTTCTCGAAACAGTCGTTGCCATGCACACTCTGCTTGCTGCAGAGGATCGCGATGATCGGTGTGGCGTTCGGCGCGGCCCTGAACCTGAAGCTGGGTCCGAAGCTTCGCCAGCTTGGCCGAGTGTGGGCCGAGCGCCTGCCCCAACGACGGGGGCTGGAACTGGTGGCTGTTCTGAGCGCCACAATCCGCCGAAGAACATCCTGAGGGCCAGCACGCTGCCGGCAAACGCCCGGCGGACGCCCATGGCGGGCTGTCATACTCCAGTGCTTGGGCTGTTGGGTCCAACTCCCCCACCTGGAGGCATCAGATGGCGAACGACGCCGCTGATCCGGCTCAGATCAGTCCGGATGACAAGGATCAGATCAGTCCGGATGACAAGGACTGGACCTGGGTTCTCGACTCCATCTGCTCTGAATGCGGATTCGACGTCCGACGATTCCCCCGGGAGGAGACCGGCCAGATGATCCGGACCAACGCCGCGCAGTGGCAGACGCTGCTGGAAGGTGATCCCGAGGAAATCCGCAGGCGACCCTCACCCAC
>JAUXGW010000326.1 GCA_030621865.1 Actinomycetes bacterium | reverse complement strand
GGCGAAGACGAAGGTTACAGCCGGGGACCGCTTCGGCTCCACATGTGGTCAACCAGACTTTGGGGCGGGGCAGACCCCTCATCGCATAGATTTCTGGAATGTCGAATACCGCCGGTGCGCCAGATCCCAAGCCCGCAAACGCCTTCACCAACTGGTACAGAAACCTCTTCCACAAGATTGCGGCAACGGACACGTTCGCCAGGGTCGCCCCGTCCATGCTTCCGCCCATGGACCGTTTCCTCCACAAGGTGTCCGGAGGCAGGATCCTGATGGCACAGATGATGTTGCCATCAGTGCTCCTCACCACCACCGGAGCCAAGTCGGGTCAGCTGCGCGAATCGCCACTCGCGTCCATTCCCTACCGCGGCAGCTACCTGGTCATCGGCTCCAACTGGGGCGGCGAAAAGCATCCCGCATGGTCCTACAACCTCATTGCCAACCCTGAAGCCACGATGAGCCTGCATGGCAAGACCACCCGGATTCGTGCCGAGCAGTTGACCGCTCAGGAGAAGGCGGTTGCATGGCCGGAAATCACGAAAATCTGGCCGCCGTTCGACCGCTACGTGGAGCGTTCAGGCCGCGACCTGCGGGTCTTCCGACTGGTGCCCGTCTCCAGCAGCTAATCCGCCAAGCCGTCAAGCTTGGTGAACAGTGACCGCAGGGCCAGTGATTCGTTGGGATTGAACGTCAGCGACTCGGTGACCTGCTGAACCAGCCCGGCCGCCTCCACGAAACGCCGACCGTCGTCATCGGACGCCCGCGACCTGTACCCCGCCATCAATGACGCGAGGCCGGATCTGAGTTCGTCAGTACGAACACGCCTCGCCTCTCGCTTGTGACGGGCTTCCATTCGGGTTCGATCACCCTTCGGCAGTCCACCCACCAACTCACTCTGCTCCTCGAAGGCGGACACCTCGCGTTCGTGAACCGCTGCCAAAGGCTCCAGCAGGGAGTCAATCCCGGCCAACAGTTCATCCACCAGCCCGCACACGGTCGCCCCGGTTCCATCCAGTGCCTCAACTGCCCGCTCCCAAGCCGATCGCCGCTCCACGATTCCGTCATCAGATGCGAGCAGACGTGCCCGCGACATACTTCCGCCGGATGCGCCGGCAGCCAGGTCGGCTCGGTCAACAGAAACGCCCTCCGCCTGCAAGGCGGCCGAAACCGCGGCCGCTGGCACCGCGGACATGTCCACCCGGATGCATCGGGAAGCGATCGTCACGAGGTCGTCGGGAACGTCGTTGGCCAAAACAATGAACACGGTCTGCGAAGCCGGTTCCTCAATGGTCTTCAGAAGGATCGGAGCCGCGTCGCTCACAAGATGGAACTCGTTGAGGATGAATATCTGCAGGCTCCCTGTGGTTGGCGCCATTCCTGCGGAGCGGACCACCTCTCGAGCCTGACCGGCCGACAAGGAGGCACCATCTCGTTCCACATGAATCACACAGGGATGACGGTGACCGGCCACCATTTCAGCCGTCTGCGCGGGAGTTGGCCCCTGACTGGACCCGGGCGGATCAGATGAGCCATCCGGCAGTGACCGGATCAACAGCTCGGCTGCAAAGGCTTCGGCCGCAGCCATCTTTCCGGAACCTTGCGGACCAACGATCAAATAGGCGTGCACCGGCGAACGGGCTGCCGAACGGAGCGCGTCTACGGCCGCGGACTGCCCAATGACGTTCTCCCAGAGAGCATCCACAGCTGTTGGGTTCACCTCTGCGGCATCAGTGGCCGGCTCGGAGCTCACTGACCCAGCCTCGCCCTCACCGTTTCATTCACGCTCTGGGCCACTTCGGAGACAGCGCGATCTCCATCGATCACAACCCATTGATCAGTGTTGGCCGCTGCCTCGGACAGAAACCCTTCACGGACACGGTGTTGCATCGCCTCACCCGCGGCTTCAATTCGGTCTGGTGCATCCGACCGTCTGCGGCCGGCGGTGGCAACCGACACATCAATCAGCAACACCAGATCCGCTGCCAGACCATCCGTGGCCCATTCAGAAATGTCGCGAACCTCGTCCACGTCAAGCCCTCGGCCATGACCCTGATAGGCCACAGAGGAGCCAATGTACCGGTCCCCCACCACTGACCGACCTTCAAGGAGCGTCGGTCTGATCACGTCCGCTACATGCTGTGCACGATCGGCCGCCATGAGCAGCGCCTCTGTGCGATCGGAGACCTCGTCTGGCTCGGTGGCCAACAGAAGCCGGCGGATCTCGATTCCCAAGGGGGATCCGCCGGGCTCCCGGGTGAGCAATGCTCCGAGCCTGATTGCGAGCAACTCGGCCTGAGTGGACTTGCCACAGCCGTCGATGCCCTCAACCACGATGAAGGATCCAGGGGATCCGGTCACTGCTTTCAGCTAGCGGCCTTCTTCTTGGCGGGAGCCTTCTTCTTGGCGGGAGCCTTCTTCTTGGCGGGGGCCTTCTTCTTGGC
>JAUXGW010000375.1 GCA_030621865.1 Actinomycetes bacterium | reverse complement strand
TCGAACAGGTCAGCCAGGATCTGTCCCCGGATGTCCAGTTCCTGGGAATCGACGTCCAGGACACCGAAGAGGACGGGCGGAAGATGATCGAGCGAACCGGGGTTACCTATCCGAATGCACGCGATCCCCAGGCGGAGATCATGAGTGCGCTCGGAGGAACGGCCTTGCCCCGCACAATTCTGGTCAACAGCGAAGGCGTGATTGTGGAGTCCCACAACGGCGCCATCACCGCGGAAGATCTCACGAACCTGATCAACGACTCCGGGATGGTCAACCAGTGACCGCCGCCATAGCCCTGGCGTTCACTGCCGGCATGGTAGCGACCGTGAACCCATGCGGGTTTGCCCTGCTGCCTGCCTATCTGAGCTACTTCCTCGGACTCGACGAGGACGACAAGTCCCAATCGAACGCGGTGTGGCGCGCTCTGACCGTGAGCGCAGCAGTCACTGCCGGATTCGTGGTTGTTTTCGGCCTCATGGGGATCATCTGGTCGTCGGTGAGCGGCGTGGTGGGTACCAGGCTCCCCTACTTCACAATCGTGATCGGCTTCGGACTGATCGTGTTGGGCATCGCCATGCTCCGCGGATTCGAGCCCATCATCAACCTGCCAAAGCTCCAGTTGTCGCAGAAGCGTCGCGAACTCTCGTCCATGTTCCTCTACGGCGTCTCATACGCGGTGGCGTCGCTCAGCTGCACGATTCCGGTGTTCCTGGCAGTCACATCCACCACGCTCCGGAATTCGAGTTTCTTTCAGGGGACGGCCACATTCGTTGCCTACGGACTGGGGATGGGCCTCACGCTGTCAGTGCTGACGATCGCCGTGGCGCTCGCCAAACAGGGAATCGTGGCCAACTTCCGGGGTCTCCTGCCCTACATACACCGATTCTCGGGTGTGCTGCTGATTCTGGCGGGAGCATTCGTCTCGTACTACGCCTGGGTCGAGATTCAGGAACTGCGTGACGGAACCTCCAGTCAGGTCGTCTCCAGCGCCCGCAGCTTCCAGAGCAGCCTGCAGAACTGGGCCGAACAGCAGGGGGCAGCGAGACTCGCAGTCGGGGGTGCCATTCTGGTTGGCGCCGCAGTTGCGGTCTCCCTCATCATCAGAAAACCGCGAAAGCCGGAAGAAGAACAGCTCGAACCGGATGGGTCGAAACCAGATAATCCGCTCGAACCGAGCGAGTCGAACTCAGCCACCAATTCACGAAGTGACGAGGAATTGGCGAACTGAGCAGAGTAAGTAGATTGTGGGCGTGGTTTTGATCCCCCAGCCGCTCCCACCTGCGATTCACGGCGCCATTCCCATGGCGCATTACCTCCGTCACGCCAGCGATGCTGCCGATGACGCTGGACTGACCCCGGACACCACGATCACTGTGCTCTCCACGTGCAGGGACGCTCTGTGCCGGGGAGTGGGACCGGAGCTCGAATCCCTGCGGCATCCGGCGTTCGACGGATCCGGACTCGGTGGTTTGCCGGCCATCGGAGACAGTGGTTGGTACGCGGCCCTCACCCACGCGCCTCTTGCCGACCAGTTGAGAATGGCTGTGTTCGTGTTCACGCACATCGCAGTGCAGGCAGACGGTAGTGCGGGTCTGGTTCCGGACGTTCCAGGCGCTGCCGGCCGACCATGCTGCGGAGCGCTGCGCAAAGCGCACCTCTCCAACCTCGGGGACCGCACACGATCAGGGGTTGCCAACCAGAATGAATACGACGCCGAATTCGCGCGACTGGAAGCACTTCTCGCTTCCGCAACGTCGACCGACATCACGGACTTCACCGTGGAATCAACTCATCTGATCAACGACGCTGTCTGGAGCCAACTGGAACGGGCCGATCC
>JAUXGW010000001.1 GCA_030621865.1 Actinomycetes bacterium | reverse complement strand
CGGGGCCTTCTTGGCGGGTGCCTTCTTTGCCGGGGCCTTCTTCTTGGCGGTTGCCTTCTTCTTGGCTGGTGCTTTCTTGGCGGGTGCTTTCTTGGTGGCTGCCTTTTTGGCCGTTGCCTTCTTCTTGGCGGGTGCCTTCTTCTTGGCGGGTGCCTTCTTTGCCGGGGCTTTCTTGGTGGTGGCTTTCTTGGCGGTTGCCTTCTTCTTGGCTGGTGCTTTCTTTGCCGGGGCTTTCTTGGTTGTTGCCTTCTTGGCGGTTGCCTTCTTCTTGGCTGGTGCCTTCTTCTTTGCTGGAGCTTTCTTCTTGGTAGCCACTGATGCCTCCTCGGCGGGGTGGTTGTCGGATCCGACACCTGAGCCGCCGACCGATTGGTCAGAAGGCACGGATTGTCGGGTATGGGTATCGGATGGTCCGACCCCGGTCGGCAGGAGAACAACACCTCGTCGAGGTTGGTCATATTCCTGCACAACAAATTGGCGCACCTCACCCATCGTGAGCACGTCTTTCGCGCTGCGGGGAGGTGGTGAGCCGAGAAGTTTCAACGGCACGTAGCAGCGGGTGCTCTCGGCCATCACATAGGCGCCGTGTGAGGCGAACTCCACTACTTCGCCGTCGATCTCTGCGCCCGGTTGGTGAGTGGAGATGAACGCCAGGAAGGCTTCAGGACTGTTGGTCGGCTCAGGTCCCGTGCGCTGACTCGTTGCCCTGCGCTCCTGCTTCTTCTGCCCCTGTCGGCCCTTGCTGGAGGGAGTCCCCTTGGCCTCTTCGCTCCTGGCCGGTGACTTCCCGGCCGACTTCTTCGCACCTTCGCTCCTGGACGATTTCTTCTTGGTGGAACTCTTCTTCTTTGCCGGTGTCTTCTTTGCCGGTACTTTCTTGGCGGGGCTCGCCTTTTTCCGGCCGTCAGTGCCGTTCGCCTCACGAACCGCCCGTTTGCTCTTGGGTCCCCTCACCGGCATGCGGCCGGTGAACACCCATCCGATTCCGGGAACTGGCTTGCCGCCGATCAGTCGTCCCTCGTCGAACAACCAGGGGTGTTCGCCGTGGAACTCCTGGAACGAATCATTGGACAGCACCGTGGCCCCGGAACGTTCGGCGATGGTCAACACGAATGCGTCACCGCGCCCGATTGTTCCTGCCGGAGGAGTGAGAATCTCGCCCGCCACGATCGCTTCTTCGAATTCCCCCTTCTCCGAATCTGCAATGCGATTGGGGAAGCTGGCATCCACCACCACGACCACATTGTCGAAGTGTTCCTCGCCAAGGAACTGCGTGACCGACTCGTTCAATTGCGCGAGTGATGGGGTGGACCGCCCTTCAGTGGCGATGTTTGATCCGTCTACGACCAGGTGAGAAGTGTCCATCTCGGACTCAAGTGAATCACCTCGCGGAGGGTGGATGGCGGACTCCTTTACGATTCTCTGGTGGAAACCAACGCGGTCCTGTTCGATTTCGGTGGAGTGATCCTCAGCAGCCCCTTTGATGCCTTCAATGATCTGGAGGTTCGCAGGGGTTTGCCGCACGGCGCGATCCGCTCCATCAATGCCACGAATCCGGATACGAACGCCTGGGCACAGCTGGAGCGATCCGACGTCGGGTTGGCGGAGTTCGCGGAGCTGTTCGAGGCGGAGGCGGCGTTGGCCGGCCACGAATTGTCCGGTGCGGAGGTGCTTGGCTGTCTGCAAGGTGAGCTTCGGCCGGCGATGGTGAATGCCATCGAGGCTCTGAAGGACTCGCACAAGATTGCCCTGCTCACCAACAACTTCGTATCGGGTAATCCCGATTGGTCGAGCGGTGGGAGCTTCGGTGATCTCCTGGGATTGTTCGACGTGGTTGTCGAGTCCTCGGTGGTCGGAGTGCGCAAACCCGAGCGACGGTTCTACGAGATCGCGATCACCGAACTCGGAGTGGATCCGCGGCAATCGGTGTTCCTGGATGACCTGGGTGTGAACCTCAAACCGGCACGCGAAATGGGTATGCACACCATCAAGGTCGTGGATCCCTCAGTTGCCCTGGCCGAGTTGGAGGAGATCACGGGGATACCACTGGATGGCTGACCTGACGGCGCGGTCGGGCGCTGTGTCCGGAACTGGTTGTTGCCGAGTCAGTCCTCCAGTGGAGCGAACGCGGCGTCCAGAATCATTTCCTGTTCCTGCACGTGGATCGCATGGCTGCCCGTGGCAGGAGAACCTTCGTCGGGGCGACCGGCCCGGCGGACCACAAGATCGTCTCCGAAGTTGTCGTAGAGATATCCCTTCGAGGAGTTCCACGCGCCCATGTTCTTCGGCTCCTCCTGGAGCCAGACCACTTCTGCCAGATTCGCGAACCTGGCCAGCTCGACCCGCAGAGCGTCAACCGGCCACGGGTAGAGCTGCTCCACGCGGATCACCGGGATGTTCAATCCCAGGGCGTCGCGTTTGGTGATCGCCTCCACGGCGATCTTTCCGCTGGCGAGAACCACCCGGGTGACCGAATCTGCGTCCAGTCCGGACCGATCGGGTAGTACCTCTTCGAAAGATCCGGTTTCGAGGTCCGTCACACTCGACTTCCATCGCTTGTCGCGCAGCCCGGATTTGGGAGTCGCAATCACCAGAGGTTTGCGGATGCTGCGGTTGACCTGCCGGCGCAGCAGATGGAAGTACTGTGCCGGGGTGGTCGGTTGGCAGACCTGGATGTTGTCTTCGGCGCTGAGCGTGAGGAATCGCTCCAGTCGTGCAGATGAGTGTTCCGGTCCTTGTCCCTCGAAACCGTGGGGCAACAACATGACAAGGCCCGAAGTCTGCTTCCACTTGTCCTCTGCAGCCACGATGAATTGGTCGATCACGATCTGGGCTCCGTTGGCGAAGTCGCCGAACTGAGCTTCCCAGATCACCAGTGCATCCTGATTCTCAACCGAGTAGCCGTACTCGAACCCCAGCGCCGCATATTCCGACAGCAGGGAGTCGTAGATCCACAGGTGAGTCTCCTCATTCGTGAATCCACACAGGGGAGTGAACTCCTTGCCGTTGACGTAGTCGAACAGTGCGGAATGGCGGTGGGAGAAAGTGCCTCGCCGAGTGTCCTGGCCGGCTACTCGAGCCGATGTGCCTTCGGCGAGAAGTGAGCCCAGGGCCAGGTTCTCCGCCAGAGACCAGTCGATTTCGCCGCTGTTGTACATGGCGTTTCTGGTCTTGAACTGCTTCTCCAGTTTGGGATGGATCGTGAAGTCTTCGGGGACACCCTCGATGACTTCGAAGATACGATCCAGTTCCGGACGAGTGACACCCGTGTCGATGTGCGACAGCACACCCACGTTGGGGGGATGCGGGGCGGCGACGATGTCTTCTTCGGGTGCAGCTTCGCGGGTCTCATCCAGAGCGGTCTGCAATTGCTCGCGGAAGTCGGTGAGCGCAGTCTCTGCTTCGGAAAGGTTGATGTCGCCCCTGCGTACCAGATTCTCCACATAGGTCTGGCGAACGCGGCGCTTCGCTTCGATGGTGCGATACATGACCGGCTGGGTGTAACTGGGATCGTCGCCTTCGTTGTGGCCCTGGCGGCGATAACAAACCATGTCGATCACCACGTCCTTGTGGAATCGCTGGCGGTACGCATAGGCGAGGCGGGCGACTCGGACGCAGGCCTCTGGGTCATCACCGTTCACATGGAATATGGGTGCCTGAACTCCCTTGGCGATGTCCGTGCAATATTCGGAGGAACGTGCCGATTCCGGCGGAGTGGTGAAGCCCAACTGGTTGTTCACGATCAAGTGGACCGTGCCACCCACGCGATATCCCTTGATGTCGGACATGGCGAGCGTTTCTGCGACCACCCCCTGGCCCGCGAACGCCGCGTCACCGTGCATGAGTACCGGCAGCACCGGAAACCTGCGCTCAGGGTCGCTCGGAATCAGGTCCATGCGAGCTCTGGTGATTCCCTCCACCACGGGACCGACCGCTTCGAGATGTGATGGGTTCGCAGCCAGTTCAACTGGCAGTTCAGCACCGGAGCGGGAGGTGAATGTGCCTTCCTGGCCGAGGTGATACTTGACGTCGCCTGAACCCTGAATGGATTCCGGGTCCACGTATCCTTCGAACTCCCTGAAGAGTTGGCTGTACTTCTTGCCGATGATGTTGACGAGCACGTTGAGTCGACCACGGTGTGGCATGCCCAGCACGGCTGAGTCCAGATGATCGTCGGCGGCTTCCTCGAGTAGAGCGTCAAGCATCGGTACCAGCGACTCGGCACCCTCGAGCCCGAATCGCTTCTGGCCCAGGTACTTGGTGCCGAGGAACTTCTCGAGGGCTTCGGCCCCGTTGAGCATCGACAGGATGTGGCGTTGGTCTTCGTTGGTCAGTCGTATCGGTGTGCCTTCGACGTGTTCCTGGATCCAGCGTTTCTCCTCTGGCTCCTGAATGTGCATGTATTCGATGCCCACGGTGCGGCAGTAGGCATCGCGGAGTACGTGCAACAGATCGCCGAGTGCCTGACGGGTCACACCTCCAACGGGGGCGTAGATGCCCACTTCACCGCCGGTCAGGAACTCGCGATCCAGGTCCCAGATGGTCAGGCCGTAGGTTGCGGGATCCAGCTCCGGGTGCATTTCGGGTGGCTGGGCTGACAGCGGATCCAGGTCGGCGATCAGATGGCCGCGCACTCGGTGCATGTTGATCAGCGTGGAGACCTGCATCTGCTTGGCGACCTGGGTGTCCTCCCTGTCGCCGGCGTGTACATCGCGGCGCCACATGACCGCCTCGTACGGAACGCCCAGAGCGGCGAAGATCTCGTCGTAGAACTCGTCGTCGCCGAGCAGCAGGTCATGGAGTTTCTTGAGGAGCAGCCCCGATTCGGCGCCCTGAATTATCCGGTGGTCATAGGTGGACGAAATCGTCATCACCTTGGACACGCCGAGGTCGGCGAGGGTGTGGGGATCCGCTCCGGCAAAAGCGGTCGGGTAACCGAGACTGCCCACTCCGATGATCACACCCTGCCCCGGCATGAGTCGCGGAACCGATCGTTCGGTCCCGATCGTTCCCGGGTTGGTGAGGGTTACCGTGCCGCCGCTGAAGTCGTCGATCCCGAGCTTGTTGCGCTTGGCCTTGCGGATCATCTCGTCGTAGGCGGCGACGAATTCTGCGAAGTCGAGTGTGTCGGCGTCCCTGATCACCGGAACCAGCAACGTCCTGGAGCCGTCTGGCTTCTCCATGTCGATCGCGAGGCCCAGACCGACATGGCTGTTGCGGATGATGCGCGGTTTGCCATCTGCTCCCTCAACGTAGGAGTTGTTGAGTGACGGAACGCTCTCGCTGAGTGCCGTGACGAGTGCGTAGCCGATCAAGTGGGTGAAGCTGACCTTGCCGCCGCGGGTGCGTCCCAGATACCCGTTGATGACCTTGCGGTTGATCTCCAGCAGTTTTGCCGGCACCTCACGGTAGGAAGTGGCCGTGGGCACTTCGAGGCTGGCTTCCATGTTTGCCACGATCCGAGCGCCAACACCCCGGATTGGTTCGCCTTCTTCCTCCTGGGAGTCGACTGGCTTCTGGGACTCCTTGAATGGTTCTGGTCCGGCCGCCGATGGTGTTTCGGCCTCCGGTGGCGCCTGGGTGGAACGGGCACCGTGGCGGCCCGGTGGCTGGTAGCCGTCGAAGAATTCCTGCCAACTCACGCTGACCGACGCCGGGTCCGCCAGATAACGCTCGTAGACCTCGTCAACCAGCCATTGGTTCTGGCCGACTTCCTGCTGTGAGCGGTGTGCGTCCGGCTTGGGAGATGTGGTGTCGGTCACCCAGTGGATCCTACCGACTTGGTGTGGTCGGCCCTCTCAAAGGCAACAGAGCTAGATTTCTGAACGTGCTGGTCGCCACATGGAACGTCAACTCACTCAACGCCCGGATGCCGAGAGTCACCGAATGGCTGGAGGCCGTGTCGCCGGACGTGTTGTGCATGCAGGAAACGAAACTTTCAGATGAGAAGTTTCCGACGATGGCCTTCACTGCCCTCGGTTACGAGTCTGTTCACCATGGGGAAGGTCGCTGGAATGGTGTGGCGATTCTCTCCAAGGTGGGCCTGGAGGATGAGGTCAGGGGATTCGACGACGGCGGCGAACCCGATCCTGACGCGAGAGTGGTCTGGGCCACGTGTGGAGGGATCCGGGTTGCATCCGTGTACGTACCCAACGGCCGTGAACTCGGCCACGATCACTACCGCTACAAACTGGATTGGTTACACCGGCTTCGTTCACATCTCGACAGGAACCATTCGCCCG
This sequence comes from Actinomycetes bacterium, assembly GCA_030621865.1. GTDB lineage: Bacteria > Actinomycetota > Acidimicrobiia > Acidimicrobiales > Microtrichaceae > JAHRAZ01. The sequence continues at coordinate 55,600 of JAUXGW010000001.1, read as the reverse complement.
ACGAGCAGTTGGTCGTGCTTGGAGACTGGAACATTGCACCTGCCGATGACGATGTCTGGAGCACCGCTCACTTCCAGGAAATGACGCATGTGAGCAAGCCGGAGCGCGACGCTCTCGATCACGTCAAGGACTGGGGTCTCATCGATACCCTCCGCGACCGATTCCCGGAGCCCGGCATCTACAGCTACTGGGATTACCGCAACGGCGACTTCCACAAACGTCGCGGCATGCGGATCGATTTCCTGCTCTCGTCAGCTCCGTTGGCTTCGACATGCACTGCTGACCTGATCGACCGCAACGCCAGAAAAGGCAAGAAACCTTCGGACCACGCGCCGGTCATGGCCGTCTATGAGGTTGGCCCGAGTGAGGAGAACAAGTGAGCAGCAACTCGAACCCGCAGAACGGGACGAACCCGGAGGAAACAGAATCAGATGCTCCACGGAGTTCTCGGATCGAGGGCTTCGAGCGCCTGGAGCTCACACCCAGGCGTGGCGAGTCCCGCCGGCTGGCAGCGGCAATCCGCGAGATCATCACTCACCTCGTCAACACATCGGCCGAGGTGGAGCAGCTCACTGAAGCCGCCGATGAACTGGAGGCGCTGGCAAGGCAGTTCGCGGAGTTTCCCGCTGGAGCAACCTATGAAGGTTTCGCCGAGGCGGCCAACGCCGGAGCCGCCATGGCGATTGATCCGGAGCGGCTGGCCTTCTTCGATCACAGTCCGATGATCGGGTTGGCAAATCCACTGTCCCCGCCGCTGGCGATGCGCCACGATCCGGACAATGACGAGCAGATTCTGGGTCACGTCACGTTCGGCCCGGCCTACGAAGGGCCTCCCGGATTTGTCCATGGTGGGTATGTGGCAGCTGTTCTCGACGAGCTGCTTGGTGCTACCCAGTCCCTGTCCGGAACCCAGGGGATGACTGCGCACATCGACGTTGACTACAAGAGTCCGACTCCTCTGGGGGAACGACTGGACATGCGTGGCTGGCTGAAGTCCCGGGATGGCCGGAAGATCTGGGCGAGCGCCGAACTCCGTCACGGTGATCGTATTTGTGTGACGTCCCAGGCGTTGTTCGTGGCGTTCCGTGAAGGTGGATTCGCTCACATGCTGGAGCAGCGTGACACGTGATCATCCAGCTTCTTTGATTCACTCGGCTTCTTTGATGATGTTGAGGATCTCCGCACCGAATCGATCGGCTTTGACCGGTCCGATCCCGGCCACGTCGAGAAGATCGATCTGCTTCCGGGGCCTGGTTTCGACAAGGGCATGGAGCGTGGCGTCGTTGAGGATCACGAAGGCCGGTACGTCGGCGGCTTGAGCCCGTTTCATGCGCCAGGCCCGCAGGGATTGGAACAGCTCCGATCCAGCAGGTGTGGTCGCAGCAGTTCTGGTCCGCCTCCGGGGCCGACCTGATGGCTCTTCGGCTGATTCGCCAACCCCTTTGATGGCGGAGAGCCACGGTGATGGGGAGCGTTTCAGTGCCCGGGTGCCGAAAGTGCGTTTCCGTGCCCACGTGCAACTCAACTCATCCCGGGCGCGGGTGAGTGCCACGTAGAGCAGTCGACGTTCCTCCTCGATGGCGTCCGGATCGTCTTTGGCGTGATGAATCGGGACAAGGCCGTTCTCGAGTCCCGCAACGTGGACAATTGACCACTCAAGACCCTTGGCTGCGTGAAAGGTGGTGACTTCCACGGCGTCACCACCCATGCCGTCATCGTTGCGCAGAGCGGCGGTGAGCCAGCGGGAGAAGTTCTCGGGTGATCCTTCCGGCTCCATCGTCAGGAATTCGTTGGCGAGTCTGATCAGTTCGGCGAGATTGGCCAGACGGTCCTCGGTGAGTTCCGGGGTGGGATCCAGAATCACTGCTTCGGTGTCCTTGATGAAGGAGGAAACGGCCGGACTCTGGTGCAGGGTCCGGAGCGCGTCCTTGACCTCGGGTTGTTGCAGGAGGGAGGCCGAACCTCGAACGCGGTGGGGGATTCCGGCATCCGACAGCGCCTCGGCGATCGCAGCTGACTGGGAGTTGGTGCGAACCAACACTGCCTGGGCGCGCCACGCGGTGTTGGGTCGGTGTTTGACTCTGCAGGCACGAGCGATCGCCTTTGCTTCGGCGACTTCGTCGGCGTGGGACCGGATCTCGGCTGCCGGCCCGGATGGACGGGTGGCGGAAAGACGAAATGGTGTGGCCGGGGAGCCGGCGAGCACCGCGTTTGCGGCAGTCAGTATCTCGGGGGTGGAGCGGTAGTTCCTGGTGAGTTCAACAGTCGCTGAGCCTCCGAAGTGCTTCTCGAAGTTCACGAGATAGTCGGAGTTGGCTCCGTTCCAGGCGTAGATCGCCTGATTGGGATCCCCGACGGCGCAGAACGTGGACTCGGTGCCCATCCAGAGACTCAGGAGGTGATGCTGAAGTGGGTTCACGTCCTGGAATTCGTCGACATAGAGGTGGCGGTATCGCCAGCGCCGTGCACTCGCGTAGACAGGATCGCCCATGAGGTCACGGGCAGCGAGGCGGAGTATGTCATCGAAGTCCACCAGGCGCTTCTTGAGTTTTGCCTGCTGGTATTGCTCATATGTCGCCGCCACCTTCGACAGGTCCATCGGAGGAGTTCGCTGGGCGCGTTCGGCCGCGTTCTCGTAATCCTCGGGTGTGATCATTCGAGCGGCAGCCCACTCGATCTCACCGATCACGTCGAGGGGAAGTGTGGAACTACGTGTCCTCATGAGTCGCGAAACGAAGGTGTACTTTCGTTCCAGCAACTCCGCGGGTTGCACACCGCGTTCTTCCCAGCGTTGACGAAGTTGTGCATGGGCGATGGCGTGGAAGGTTCCAGCCCGAACGCCCTCGCTCAGCCCGAGTTTCCAGAGCCGATCCCTGAGTTCGGAGGCAGCCTTGCGCGTGAATGTCACTGCGAGAACCTTGTTGGGATCCTCCGCCCCGTTGGCAGCCCGCCAGGCGATCCGCTGAGTCAGCACGCGGGTCTTCCCGGATCCGGCGCCAGCCAGGATCCGCAGCGGATCGGAGTCCGAGGTGACCGCCTCCCGCTGGGCTTCGTTGAGTCCGGTCAGGAGTCTGGATGGCGAATCGCCGCCGGGGTCTTGATCCATGCCGCTCATCGTGGCGAACCTATCAGCGCCCTGAGACATCGTTTCGTCGTGCCGGCGGCCATTACGGTTGCGCTGTGGGATACAACGAAAGCAATCTTCATCGAAACGAAGAGATGGTGCTGGATCTTCATCCGCACTGGATCATGCTGGTGAAATCCATCCTTGCCCTCGTGTTCACCACCGCGATCGGTGTGGCGCTGCTGGTCTGGGCGGACTCGAACGACACCCTTTCGGCCATTCTGCGGGTGATCGTCGTGGTTGGCATCGTGTCGAGCCTCGCCTGGGTGGGTGTGACCTGGATCAAGTGGTACTCCACCGAGTTCGTGGTCACCACGGACCGCTGCATCTATCGCTCCGGAGTCTTCGCCAAGCGCGGTATCGAGATTCCCCTGGATCGCATCAACACGATCTTCTTCGAACAGGGAATTCTGGATCGCATGGTGGGCGCCGGAACGCTGGTGATCGAGTCGGCGGGAGAGATGGGCCGCCAGATCTTCGAAGACGTTCGTGATCCGGTGCACGTGCAGAACGTTCTGTACCAGGAGATGGAAGACAACGAGAACCGCAAGTTCGATCGGGTTCGTGGCGGAGATGCGCTGCTTTCAACCGCCGACGAGATCGCCAAGCTGGTCGAGTTGCGGGAGCAGGGTCACATCAGCACCGAAGAGTTCGAGTCCGAAAAGGCGAAACTCTTCAAATCTCCCGACTGACCGGACTTCTGCGGGCCCAGCTTCTGCGGACTCAACTTCTGCGGAGGACCACGACCGTCACTGCCGGAGGCAGGCCGGTCCCGAGGGAATCAGGCGCGTTCCCGGGACTTCTGCGCCCTCATCCGCGAGGGCCACCACGCAACCTCCGAATCCGGCACCAGTGAGGCGAGCGCCGTGCACGCCAGGCATCGAACGCAGCTCCTCGCAGAGGTCGTCGAGCGCCGGAATCGACACCTCGAAATCGTCGCGAAGTGACCGATGGCTTTCGTCCATGAGTTCTCCGGCCACCCGTGCATCGCCCGCCGTCATGGCCCCGGCGAAGTCGAGTACCCGCCGGGACTCGGCATGCACATGCCTTGCCCGTCGCCGAATCGTGGGGTCGTTGATAGCTGTGATGTCGGCAGCGGTGGCATCCGGCAGTGGCCCCACAAGCGCTGCCGCAGCCTCTGCTTGTCGGCGGCGATCGGCGTATTCGGAGTCACGCAGGTCCCTGCGTGTTCCGGAGTCGATCACCCAGATGCTCCAATCGCCCGGAATCGCAAGGGCAGTGACTTCGCGGGTGGTGCAGTCGATGAGGGTGGCGGCTCCCTCGACAGCGGCGGTGATGGCGAGTTGATCCATGATTCCGCATGGCACGTCGGTGGCAGCGTGCTCAGCGCGTTGTGCCAGTTCCGCCAGGGCCAGTTGTGATCCCGGCGTGCCATTGCCGAAGCTGGGCCGCAGCGCCAATGCAACCGCAACACAAAGCGCGGCGCTGGAGGACAATCCGGCTCCGACCGGCAGCGAAGAGGAAATCCGGCCCGTCAGGGCGATCGGGCCCTTTTCGTCTGCGACTTCGTTGGCTTCATGTGCCACTTCGTTGGCCACGGCCGCCACGAGGCGGGCCCAGGGCGGTTGCAGCACTGAGGGGTCCACCGCAGCTTCGCCGAAAACCGCCGGTTCGTTCTCGCGATCAGACGTGAGGTGAATCCCGCGCCCTACCCGGTCCGCTTCGAGCGTCAGACCGAGCTGAATGGCCATGGGCAACACGTGGCCGCCCATGTAGTCCACGTGGTCGCCGATCAGGTTGACCCGCCCTGGCGCCCAGATCTTCATCGGTGTCCCGCAAGGTCGGACAGCTTCCTCGCAGCCAGCGCCGGATCCACGGTGTTGAAGTAGAGGCCACCTCCAACCTCGGCTGCAGCCATGAATCGTTGTGTGTGCGCGCTCCGCAGCATTCCGGCGATGTGTATGTGCAGCGGCATCGGGGCGAATGCCTCGTCGGTGAAGGGCCGCTGGTGAATCCACATCATGTACGGCATCGGTTGGTCGAACACCTGGTCGAGTCGGGCCAGGCAATCCACGAGAATGTTGGCCAGACCCACACGATCCATGCCCGCGTCGGACAGTCGCCGGCTTCCGTCGTTGGTGGCGATGAGGAGTTCGAATGGCCATTTGGCTGCCTCGGGGACCCATGCCTGCCAGTTGCGGTCCTCGCTCACGATGAGGTCGGGCGGAGGTGAGGGCATGTAGCCATTGACCAATTCGTTCAGTGGTTCCGCGGGTGTCTCCGCCAGCGCGTACAACTGGCCGTGGGGATGATCGATCGTGGTGCCGGACAACCGGCCGCGATTCTCGAATATGAGCACGTAATCCACATCGGGCCGGGCTCCCAGAACTCGGCTGCGGTCTGTCCAGAGGTCGACCACATGCAACACCTGGGAGGTACCCAGTTGCCAGAAGGCCTTGTTGTGGACAGAGGTGTACAGGAGTACCTCGCAGCGATCATCGGGCATTGCCGGCCAGCGGTTGGGAATCGCAAGGGTGCGGTAGTCCCGTGGAGTCTCCAGCCCGCCCGGGCAAAATGGGCAGCCGCTGTCGGGAAGATTGGGCCGCACTTGCCGTGTGGGCACCATCACCGACTCGGCGCCGGTGAGTGAGTCGACTCGCTTGTCCGTTTCGGTGAGGCGTTCGGTCATGCGTGACCGATTGTCCCACGCCCGACCGAAACTGCGGATCCAGAGCCTGCAGGCTGCTCCCGTCCCCGGTCGGGGCGCCTCCCGTCTTGACCGGGATGGACAGCGCGGGAACACTTCGTGAACCAATCAAAGGGGGAAACCGATGGGACCACTCAACGGATTCAAGATCATCGAGGTTGCCGGCATCGGGCCGGGACCCTTCACGGCAATGATGCTGTCCGACATGGGCGCGGATGTGATCCGCATCGATCGGGCGGGCAACGCTGTGGGCGGGGACCCTGATGCTCCGCCGGCGGACTTGCTCAACCGGGGTCGACGCTCGGTGGGGCTGGACCTCAAGTCGGAGGCCGGAGTGAGTGTGCTGCTCGATCTGGTGGGTTCCGCCGATGCCATCATCGAGGGTTTTCGGCCGGGGGTCGCCGAACGCCTTGGGTTCGGGCCGGATGTCTGCCTCGAACGAAATCCGAAACTGGTCTACAGCCGGATGACCGGCTGGGGACAGGACGGACCATATGCCTCCACCGCCGGCCACGACATCAACTACATAGCGCTCGGCGGAGCCCTCGCCCACCTCGGCCGCAAGGGCGAGAAGCCGACTCCCCCGATCAACCTTGTCGGCGACTTCGGCGGCGGTGGAATGCTCCAGGCGTTCGGTGTGGTTTGTGCACTGCTCGAAGCCCAGAAATCTGGCTCGGGCCAGGTTGTGGACGCCGCAATGGTTGACGGTGCGGCGACCCTGATGACGATGATCTGGTCGTTCTCCGCCATGGGTATCTGGAGTGACACCAAGGGTGAGAACCTGCTCGACACGGGAGCGCATTTCTACGACACCTATGAAACCAGCGACGGAAAGTACGTGTCGATCGGATCCATCGAACCGCAGTTCTACGATGAGCTCCTGCAGCTCACCGGCCTCGAGGATCATCTCGAGGCAAAGGGCACGGAGCTGCCTTACCAGCACGACAAATCGCAGTGGCCGATGCTCAAGGATGCCCTCACGGAGATCTTCGCCGGAAAGACCCGCGATGAGTGGTGCGGCATCATGGAGGGAAGCGATGTGTGCTTCGCTCCGGTCCTCACCATGAGCGAGGCGGCCGAGCATCCCCACAACGTGGAGCGCGGTACGTTCATCGAGGTTGCGGGGATTCCGCAGCCGGCTCCCTCGCCCCGATTCAGTCGTACCCCGGGATCGGTCCAGCGCCCTCCTGCATTCGCCGGTCAACACACCGATGAGGTGCTTGCCGACTGGTTGAGCATCGACGACACGGCGGTCAAGACGCTGCGCGAAGAGGGAACGGTGGCCTGATGCCGACCACCACTGTCGGCGAGGTCGACATCTACTTCGAATCGTTCGGGGAGGAATCGGATCCGGCGTTGCTGCTCGTGTGTGGCCTCGGAGCGCAGTGCATCGGCTTTGAGGATGACCTGTGCAGGAAGTTTGCCGCCCTGGGTCTGCGGGTGATCCGCTTCGACAACCGGGATGCGGGTCTGTCCACACATCTGGGCACACCATTCGGCGACGTCGCGGAGGCGCTGGTGGCAGCCCTCGGTGGCGGACAGACCGAAGCGACCTACGGCCTGTCGGAAATGGCCGGTGACGCCATCGGATTGATGGACTCCCTCGATGTGTCCGAAGCACACATATTCGGCACTTCAATGGGCGGAATGATCGCCCAGACGATCGCCACAGAGCACGGGTCGCGGGTCACGTCGTTGACCTCTGTCATGTCGAACACCGGGGAACCCGAATATGGAAGTCCTGAACCTGACTGCCTGGCAGCCCTCATGGCCGGCATGACTCCTGCGGTCACCCGTGAGGAGAGGATTCAGTCCGACATCGACCTGCAGGACGTGATTGGAACCATCGGCGGCTGGGATTCACACGCAGTCCGCCGCCGGGCCGAGTTGTTCGTGGACCGCTCCTATGATCCCGACGGTGCGTCCCGCCAGGCTCTGGCAATGCTGTCCTCCGGTTCTCGTGCGGAGTCGCTGCCGTTTGTGGAAATGCCGACCGTTGTGATGCACGGCGACAAGGACCGACTCGTCACCATGAGTGGAGGGGTCCGGACCGCCGAGTTGATTCCCGGTGCCCAACTGCGGATCCTCGAGGGTATGGCTCATGATCTGCCACCCCGTTATTGGGATCAGGTTGTCGGTGCGGTCGGTGACCTTCTCTGACTGATTCTCCGGCGCTGAGCGAATCACCGGGAACAGCTCTCGGGGTCCGCGACTTCCGCAGATTCTGGATCGCCGCACTCATTTCCAATACTGGCACCTGGATGCAGAACGCGGCCATCCCCTTCGCCGTCTTCGAAATCTCCGGCAAAACTGCGGCTGTAGGCACGACCGGACTGTTTCAGTATCTGCCATTCATGGTGATGGGGGCGGTCGGCGGAACTCTTGCCGACCGGTATGCCCGTCGGAAGTTGTTGCTCCTCACGCAGATTCTCCTGATGGTCACTGCGGGAGCATTGTGGATTCTGGTGTCCTCGGATGCCGCGTCGGTGGCCTCCATCACAGCTGTTGCGTTCTTGTCCGGTCTGCTCGGTGGATTGTCGGTGCCGGTATGGCAGGCGTTCGTGGCCGAACTGGTCCCCCGGAGCCTGCTGCTGGGCGCCGTCACGCTGAACAGCACGCAGTTCAATGCCGCACGGGCACTGGGACCGTTTCTGGCCGGCCTGGTGATCGCCGCGGGCGGGGTTGAGATGGCCTTTCTGATCAACATGGTCACTTTCGTGGCCGTGGTCGGTGTGTTGATTGTCATTCGCTCCGCAGGCAATGAGGCGCCGCCCGGATCACAGGTGGGGGAGCGCGCCATGGCGTCTCTGCTCCGGGCGGCGCGCTACATGCGTTCCCAGCCGGCGATCGTGGCGTGCTGCATCTCGATAATCATCGTGGCCGGTCTTGGTTCCCCACTGTTCAGTTTTCTTGCGGTGTACGGGGAAGAAGAATTCACCACCACCGGATTCACCCTCGGCCTTCTCTTCGGTGCAGCCGGAATCGGGTCCCTGCTCTTTGCACCCTTGTTCCTCAAGGTGGCACCCCGGATGCCCCGAGCGCGGTTGCTTGCCGGTTCCATGGGGCTCTACGGAATCGCCACCGCCCTGGTCGGGCTCTCACCCGGATACTGGTTTGCGATCATTGCCCTCATGGTCTTCGGAGGGAGCTACCTGGGTATCGCATCCACGATCAACACGACGATCCAACTGGTGGTTCGCGATGACCTTCGCGGCAGAGTGATTGCGCTGTACCTGATGTGCCTCACGGGTTCATTGCCGATTGGCCTGTTCTTCTGGGGACTGATTGCGGAACGGATCGGCCTGCGGGCGGTCACGGTGGCCTCAGGGGTGCTGCTGGTGATTGCAACTGCCGTGTTGTGGTTCAGTCGACGCTTCGAAGTGATGGCGCAGGCAGACCGTGCCCGCGATCACCATGCACAGAGTTGAGCGATTCCGGCCGTGTAGCGTTCCCGGTGTGTCAACTCTCGTTTGCTTCCACGCTCACCCGGACGATGAGGCCATAATCACTGGTGGCTTCATGGCCCAGACAAGCGCCGCCGGCGGCCGGGTTGTCCTCGTGATTGCAACGCGAGGGGAGCGGGGCGAACCCCAGCCCGGAGTTCTTGGCGACGGCGAGGCCCTGTGGGAGCGGCGCATTCCGGAGACGTTCAAGTCGGCTGAGGTGCTCGGCGCGGATCGTGTGGAATTCCTCGGGTACGTCGACTCGGGGATGATGGGGGAGCCGAGCAATGACTTCCCCTATTGCTTCTGGCAGGCCGATGTGGATCAGGCATCCAATCGACTGGCTGCGATCCTCGAAGAAGAACAGGCCGATATCCTCACCGTCTATGACGACCATGGTGGATACGGGCATCCGGATCACATCCAGGTTCATCGCGTCGGTCTGGCCGCAGCTGAGAAAGCCGGAGTCCAGCGGGTGTTCGAGGCCACGATGAACCGTGACCAGATCCGCAACGCCCTCGCTGAGGTCGCCACCCTTGCCGCGGAAGAAGCTGCCGATGGTGTGGACGTTCCCGAGCCCGATGAGAACATGGGAACACCGGAAGCGGAGATCACCCACGGCCTCGACGTGTCCGACTTCATCGCCGCCAAACGGGCAGCAATGGTGGCCCACGAGAGTCAGATCTCAGCCGACTCCTGGTTCCTGAAAATGGAGGATGAGATGTTCCTCAGGGCGTTCGGAACCGAGTGGTTCATCGAAACGGGCAAACCCCGCACAGAGGGCGAACCTCTGCGCCCAGCTGTCTGGTGATGCCGGCTCACCTATAGGCTCGCCATCCGTGTTCGCCAGTGTTCTTCAATTCCACACCGAATGGGCGTGGATGGTCATCTTCTCCAACGCCCTCGCCGGATTGTGGTGCCTGGGAGCCCACTGGTTGCCGGCCCTGCGGGTCAAGGCCCTGTGGTGGTTCGTCGGCCTCGCCGAGACGACGATCGCCGTGCAAGTGGTTCTCGGGGTGATCATGGTCGCCGGCGAGGGCATCAAGGCCCCGCAGTTCCACATGTTCTATGGGTTCGTGGCTCTGATCACGGTCGCCCTTCTCTACAGCTACCGATTCCAGATTCGGGCATGGCAATACCTCCTGTACGGGTTCGGGGGCTTGTTCCTGATGGGTTTGGGAATCCGGGCGATGCTGGTCGGCTGAGTACAGCCATGCTGGTCGGCTGAGTCCATCGGATCCGAGCCGGAATCGGCGTGTCCCCTCCCTCTGATCGGATAGCTTCACAGGCGCCGATCAACGGCAGATCAGGGGGATCTCTCAGACATGGATTCAGGTACTACTGCGTGGCTGCTCATCTCAGCAGCGATGGTTTTGTTCATGACACCCGGCCTGGCCTTCTTCTACGGGGGAATGGACCGGGGTCGCAACGTCCTCAACATGTTGATGATGAGCTTCTGGTGTGTCCTCATCATCCCGATCGTGTGGGGACTGCTGGGCTACTCGTTGGCCTTCGGTGGCAGCGGCACCATCATCGGAAACTTCGACTTCGCCTTCTTGCGGGGCATGGACGTCACCGAGGACGGCGGCGAAACGCTCCTGATCCTCGTATATCTCGGTACGTTCGCCTCGATCACACCTGCGCTGATTTCCGGTGCCGTGGCCGACCGCATGAAGTTCTCCGCCTGGGCCTGGTTCGTTCCCCTCTGGAGTCTGTTCGTCTATGTGCCGGTCGTCTTCTGGGTCTATGGAGGTTCTGGTGATGAAGGCGTCACTGGCTGGCTCGGCGCTCGTGGCTCACTCGACTTCGCCGGTGGAACCGCAATTCACGTCAACGCCGGCATCGCCGCGTTGGCCGCCGCGTTGGTGGTCGGCAAACGGAAGGGTTGGCCGTCCGAAGGTCATCCACCGCACTCCATGCCCCTGGTGATGATCGGTACGGGCATCCTCTGGTTCGGCTGGTTCGGCTTCAACGCCGGGTCTGCGCTTGCCGCCGACGGCATTGCCGTGCAGGCGTTCGCCAACACATTCTTTGCCGCTGCCGCCGGCGGTCTGGCCTGGGCACTCCTGGAGAAGGTCAAGGACGGCCACATAACCAATCTCGGTGCCGCTTCGGGCATCGTGGCCGGCCTGGTGGCCATCACTCCTGCCGCCGGTTTCGTGACGGGAACTTCTTCGATGCTGATCGGGGCGGCCGCCGGGATCATCTGTGCGTTCGCCGTGAGCCTGAAGTTCAAGGTTGGTTATGACGACAGCCTCGATGTGGTGGGAATCCACCTGGTGGGCGGACTCGTTGGTTCGCTGCTCATCGGACTCTTCGCCGAGCCCGGTGCTCTTGGTCAGGACAACGAAGCCGGTCTGTTCCACGGTGGCGGCGCGGGACTGCTCGGGGAGCAGGCCATCGCCAACGCAGTCACCATCGTGTTCTCGTTCGTGGTCACGGTGATCATCTTGAAGGTGCTCGACGCAATCATCGGTGTTCGGGTGTCCGAAGAGGAAGAAGTAACGGGCCTGGATCTGTCCCAGCACGCCGAGACCGCTTACAACGCCGCGGAATCCACGATGGGCCGGGGTTAGACACGATACCGGTGAGTCTGGTTCGTGGGACGGTGGTTTCGGGCGCGCTCCCGGCAAGCCTTGCCAGTAGGGGCTGTGCTGTACTTGGAGTGTGAACGAACCAGAACTCGTCGAACTCGACCCCGGCCGCTCGATTTGGGACGAGGTCCACACTGTGGCACCCCTGGTGCTCGTCGGCACGAAGGAGGGTGACGGCTACGACCTCGCTCCCAAGCACTTGGCAATGCCGATCGGTTTCGGCGAATTCTTCACTTTCGCCTGCACCCCCGAGCACCACACCTGGACCAATATCGAGGCGTACCGGGAGTTCACCGTCAGCTATTTGCGTCCCGACAGCGTGGTCATGATCGGGCAGTCGGCAGGGGCGCGTGTGGAAGGAGAGAAGCTCACGCTGGAGCTACTTGAGACCTTCCCCGCCACCGAGGTGGGCGGTATTCACCTCGCCGGTTCCTACCTGCACCTGGAGTGCACACTGGATCGGATCGTCGACGGGTTCGGGCGCCACGGCCTCATAGTCGGCCGGATAGTACGTGCCGCGTGCGCACGCGACTCGGTGCGCTCACCGGACATGGACGGTGCCGAACAGCTGGAGCACTCGCCCCTGCTCGCTTTCGTGTCACCCAACCGGTTCGCCAGCATCGCAGACACGTTCTCCTTCCCGTTCCCGGCCGGATTCCATCGATGACCACAACGCGCGCAGACCCTGCCGCGGTGCGGTCGTGGATGCAGGAACGGGCCGACGAGATGGCGGCGCTCCTGATCGATCTGGCCGGACAGGAATCCCCCACCAACGATCCAACATCGCACCACGGGGTCCGAGACCTCCTCGAGACCCAGTTGCAGGAAGCCGGCATGCGCCCCGAAATCGTTTCCGGTCAAGACAGCGGAGACCACCTGATGGCGCGACCCGAGCACACCCGAGCCGACTCCCCCACGCAGCTGCTGCTCGGACACCTCGACACGGTGTGGCCACTGGGGACCCTTCAGACCATGCCGGTGGAGCGAACCGACGACGTGCTGGCCGGGCCCGGGACCTTCGACATGAAGTCGGGACTGGTCCAGATGCTCTTCTCGTTGCGATGCCTCCGGGACCTCGGTATCGCTGTTCCCGCCGAACCCGTGGTTCTGATAAACAGCGACGAGGAGATCGGGTCACCCGAGTCGGGGCAACTGATCGCCGAGCTGGCGAGCGTCGCAGTGCGCGCCTTCGTCCTCGAAGGTTCCCTGGGTCCTGGCGGCGACCTGAAGACGGCCCGCAAGGGAGTCGGGCGCTTCCGCTTGAGGGTCAAGGGAGTCGCCGCGCATGCCGGACTGGATCCCGACAGCGGCGTCAGCGCCGTACTCGAGATCTCCCAGCAGATCCAACGCCTGTTCGAACTGAACGACCCCGAACGGGGTGTCACCGTGAACGTGGGAACCGTGGATGGTGGACTACGGCCGAACGTCGTCGCCCCCGAGGCCAGCGCCGAGATCGACTGCCGGGTCCCCACACACGGCGACGCCCACCGCATCGAGGAGGCTCTGGGGGCCCTGGAGCCCATCCAGGAGGGAATCGAGATCGAGGTGGAAGGTGGATTCGGACGGCCACCGATGGAGCCGACCCGCCGCAATCGTCATCTGTGGCACACGGCGGAGAAAGCCGCCAAGGAGCTGGGACTGGACCTCGGGGAGGCGTTCGTGGGTGGCGCATCCGACGGCAACCTCACCAGCCAGCACACCGCCACCCTGGACGGCCTCGGTGGCGTGGGCGATGGTGCACATGCTCCCCACGAACACATCCGACTCTCGAAGATGCCCGAACGCGCCTCCCTGCTCACCCTCCTGTTGGCATCACCGGTACCAGATGGTGCAGGCCGGCAAGAATCGAACGGACAAGATCAGGAAGACCGGCAATGACCTACTTCCACTTCACGAGTGTCACTCGGATCGCCGATCTGACTCCCGGCAACTTTGAGATTGCCGCACTTGAGCGGGGATCGTGGCGGCGCGGTCAGTACCTGGCGGCCACAGTCGTCGGCGATGAGGTTTTGCCGTACGAGATCGAACTCGTCGACGGCCGTGTCAGCTCGGTGGTGCCCGGAGACCTCATCATCGGCGCGCTGGGTACCCGCGCCGCCACGCTCGAGTGTGTCGGTGACTGGACCGCCATCGGCGACGACCTTCGCCTCGAGGCCTTGAGCATGGCGGGTGTGATAGGTCGCTGCACGTCGCGGTCCCCCTTTGCACGGCCCGTGATCCCGCTGGAGTACCAGGGGCATCTGCGCGGGGCGGACGGGCCGCTGGCAATGGACCAGTTCGCACTGAGTCCGCAACCGCAGACCTACGACGTGCCGACGGTACTGATCATCGGAACCTCGATGGATGCAGGGAAGACCTTTGCTGCCCAGAAGGTGATCCGCTCGCTCAACAAGCGGGGTTACCGCGTGGTGGCCAGCAAGCTCACCGGCGTGGGCCGCTATCGCGACGTGTTGTCCATGCGTGATGCGGGGGCGGAGCAGGTGTTCGACTTCTGCGACGCGGGACTGCCGTCCACAGTCGTGCCGGCGCAAGAGTACGGGCGCGCGTTGGAACCGCTGCTTTCCTCTATCGCGGCTCTGGAACCAGACGTCTCCGTGGTGGAGGCCGGTGCATCGCCTCTCGAGCCGTACAACGGTGACGCCTGTGTGCGGCGGCTGCAACCCCACACCCGTTGCGTGATCCTTTGCGCGACCGACCCATACGCGGCACAAGGCGTGATGTCGGCTTTCGGGATAACGCCGGACCTCATTGCGGGCAAGGCCACCAGCACACAGGCTGCTGTGACACTGGTGGAGCGCTTGACCGGTGTGAAGGCCCTCAACCTCCTGGACCCGGATGCCAAGCCTGAACTGTGGAGGATCCTGTCCGAGCGGCTCCCGCTTGGCTGATCCGCCCCGCCATCCCAACCCAACGGTATTTGGGTCAGGTTCTCCGCGCTCGACTATTACGACAGGGCTACTGCGACAGGCGGGTACGCAGGTCGTCGAGTTGCTCACGCATCTCGGCCGGCAGGCGTTCACCGATGAAGTTGAAGTGATCCTCGATCAGTTCCAGCTCGCCCTTCCAGGCATCGTTGTCCACGCTGAGGAGGGTTTCGAGGTCCTGATCCGCGATGTCGATGCCGTCGGTGTCGAGGGAGTCAGCCGTCGGAACAAGTCCGATGGCGGTCTCGGTGGCATCGGCATCGCCGTTGACGCGGTCGACGATCCACTCCAGGACCCGGCTGTTCTCGCCGAATCCCGGCCAGATGAAGTTGCCCTCGCCGTCCTTGCGGAACCAGTTGACCCAGTAGATCCTGGGAAGGTTGTCGGCGTCGGTTGAAGCTCCGATGTCCAGGTAGTTCTGGATGAAATCGCCCACGTTGTATCCCATGAAGGGCAACATTGCGTACGGATCGAACCGGACCTGACCGATTGCTCCGGCTGCGGCTGCGGTCTTCTCCGAGCTCATGATGGCTCCGAGGAATGTGCCGTGCGTCCAGTCGCGCGCCTCGGTCACCAGAGGCACGTTGGTTGCACGGCGACCACCGAAGAGGATCGCCGAGATGGGAACACCCGCCGGGTCTTCCCACTTCGGCGATATCGACGGGCACTGCGAGGCCGGGGCTGTGAAACGAGCGTTGGGATGTGCCGCCGGGGTTTCCGAATCAGGACTCCAGTCGTTGCCCTTCCAGTCGATCAGATGCTCGGGCGGATAGGACATCTCTTCCCACCAGATGTCACCGTCATCGGTCTTGGCCACGTTGGTGAATATGGAATTGCTTTCCAGGGAAACCATGGCGTTGAGGTTGGACTCATTCGAGGTTCCGGGTGCCACACCGAAGAACCCGGCTTCAGGGTTGATCGCGTACAGGCGGCCGTCCTCGCCGAACTTCATCCATGCAATGTCGTCGCCAATGGTTTCGACCTTCCAGCCGGGCAGCGTCGGGACGAGCATCGCCATGTTGGTCTTGCCGCAAGCGGACGGGAACGCTGCCGCCACGTATGTGGTCTCGCCCTCGGGGGGAGTGATTCCGAGGATCAGCATGTGCTCGGCCATCCAGCCTTCGTCCCTGGCCATTGTGGATGCGATTCGCAACGCAAAGCACTTCTTGCCCAGCAGGGCGTTGCCGCCGTATCCGGAGCCGTAGCTCCAGATCTCGCGGGTCTCGGGGAAGTGCGAGATGTACTTCTCGTCGTTGCAGGGCCAGGGCACGTCGGCGCGCTCGTTGCCGTCAGCATCCACCAGCGGGTAACCGACCGAGTGGACACATGGCACGAACTCGCCGTCGCCGAGGGCGTCCAGCGCACCCTGTCCCATGCGGGTCATGATGCACATCGACACGACCACATATGGCGAGTCGGTGAGTTCGACACCGATGTGGGCGATCGGGGATCCGAGCGGACCCATCGAGAAAGGCACCACATACATGGTGCGACCCTTCATGGAGCCCTTGTACAACTCCAGCATCTCGGCGCGGAGTTCGTTGGGCGCGCGCCAGTTGTTGGTGGGTCCGGCATCGATTTCGTTCTCGCAGGCAATGAACGTTCGATCCTCCACGCGAGCCACGTCGGAGGGATCCGACAGGGCGAGGTAGCTGTTCGGACGCTTGGCGTCGTCCAGCTTCTCGAAGGTTCCGCCGTCGACGAGCATCTGGGCCAGCCGGTCATATTCCTGCGCGGTGCCGTCGCACCAGTAGACATCGCTCGGTTCGAGAATGGCTTCCCATTCGGAAACCCAGTCGAGAAGCTTCTGGTTGGTAGTGGATCCTGGCATTGTGCTGTTCCTCCAGCTGAGTTGTTTCCGCCGTCGCGGTCAGGAGATTTCGGGTGCGGGCTCCGCGTGTCCCTTGAACTCGGGTGTGCCCATGTCGATCTCCGAGCCGAGGTTGAGCCCGGTGGCCAAACCGTCACCGTTGAGTTCGAATCGGACTCGTTGCCCTTGTCTGAGCATTCTGAGAATCGAACCTTCGAGGGCGTCGGCAGCCAAGTCGTATTCACTGAAGTCCGTGTCCTGAACGACGATTCCGTCGCCCGTTGAAGGATCAAAGGACTTGATGACGCCTTGCACCTTGTTTGCTCCTCGATGTTGATGCACACCACAGGCGGAACTGAGGTGTCGCCCGCTTGTGAACGCAGTAACAAGATCGTACTTAGGGCACTGCTGGGCGGCAAAAAGGGGAGTGACATGCGGCTCAGTACGCGCCAATGGCGGATCTCGCGATCCGCCATTGCATCGAATCTGATTCGGCTACCGGTTCAGGATGTTGCCGGTCAGGATGTTGACTGACCCGGTCAGGATGTTGACGGTGCCGGATTGCGGCGAGCCTTGGTGACCTTGCCGGCCTTGATGCAGCGGGTGCACACATTCATGCGCTTGGCTGCTCCATTGCTCATCACCCGCACACGCTGGACGTTGGGATTCCAGCGTCGCTTGGTGCGGCGGTGGGAGTGGCTGACATTCATTCCGAACTGGGGCTTCTTGCCACAGACTTCGCAGATCGAAGACATTTGATTCCTCTGTGCTCGTGATGCGGGTGCGATCCGGGCCAACCGAGCAGTGGCGGGCCGACTGGCAATGGTAGACGACCCACCGCGGCGGGCCAACACGGCAACACCTCCGGGCGTCCCACCGGAGCCCGGGACGGGTAGAATTGCTCCATGTCCTCCCCCGATCAACTGCGCCCCGAGGAGTTTCTCGATGCTTTGAGGGTGACCGCCGAAGTGCTCGAGGACCACGCTTCGGCTCTGGACAGCCTGTCGGGCATCGAAGAGGACCTGAGCGACGCGGCGGTGCAGAGTGAACCCGGAGTGGGCACGGAAATGGCCCTGATCCTGTTGTCTGCGGTGAACTCCGCTGCCGGCGCCCGGGACTACTCGACATTGTCTTCTGCGCTGGCCCGTGGCGCCCACGAAGCGAGTGTCAGCCGCAACGGGCGCTTGCTGGCTCAGGTGATTGACGGTCTGACAGAAGTGCTGGCCAACGCCGATCTGCTGGATGCGCAGCGTTTCTCGTTCGCGCTGGAGTCGGCCGCGGAACGTGTTTCACCCACCGATGACGGCAAACACGCAGGGGAATTGAGAGCGGTGCTGGCCGAAGCCGCCGACGATGCCCTCTCCGCTGCGGACCGCGGTGCAACCCTGGGCGAAACGATCGTTTCCGCTGCCGACGCCGGGCTCGAGGAACTCGAACGTGGTCCGGTGGTCAACGCCGGTCTCGCAGCGCGCGGTGTCGTGGACGCATCTGCAGCCGGGTTCCTGCTGATCCTGGATGCCCTTGCCGCAGTGGTGAACGGCACTTCGGTGCCAACTGCGCCCGCGATGGCTTCTGGAAGGAGTGCGCCTCCGGTTGTGGAAATCCGCGTTGCCTGCCACCTCGAACTTTCCGATCCCCAAGTCATTTCTTCGGGAAGGCTTCGAGGTGAACTCGAACGACTTTGCCGCATCGACCGGATGAATCATTCGTCCACCGCCACCAGCGGGGACAGCGCTTCCGGGTTGGTCTTCCTGGATCTTCGGACCTATGACGCCGGCGTCCTGATCGAGTCGCTGTTGGAGTTCGGTGGATTGAGTGGACTGCGCGTCATGGTCGAATCAGATCGGGAACCCGAGTCCACCCAGCTGTGAAGTCGTGAACGCATCCGAATCCGGTCCGGTGACGCTCGCAGAACTCTCCGGGTACCCGTTGGAGCGTCTGGAGGGTGTGGGCGCAAAGAAACGGGCCGGCCTGGAACAGATGGGGATCAGGAGCCTCGCCGACCTGTTGTTCCACTATCCCCGCCGTTACGTGGACCGGACGCGCCAGGAGAACATCCGGGAACTTGTTGCTGACACCGAGGTCGTTGTGGTTGGCGAAGTGTTGAGGGTCGACACCCGGCGTGTGCGCGGCGGCAAGTCAATGGTTACCGCAACCATCTCGGACGGCTCCGGTCGCCTCCGGTGCACTTTCTTCAATCAGCCGTGGAGGACGAGGCAGCTTCAGTCCGCTGACGGATCGATGAGCGTGGCGGTCTTCGGGAAGGTCACCGACTACCGGGGCACACTTCAGATGACCAACCCGGTAGTGGATTTGCTGGGTGATCGCACCGGGAAGATCGTCCCGATCTATCCGCAATCAGAGAAGGCAGGGCTGTCGAGTTGGGAGTTGGGGGATTGGGTTTCCCAGACACTGCGACGGTGTGCCGGCAGGACGCTGGCTGACCCGGTTCCGACCGACGTTCTCTCCTCAATGGGTCTGATCGACCGGCGGGCGGCCTATGAGGGCATTCACTCGCCAACGTCCATGGCGCAGGTGCAGGAGTCCAGGAAGCGCCTCGTGTTCGACGAACTGCTCCGGATCCAGATTTCCCTGGTGCGAACCAAGCGGGAGTTGGAGCGAACGGCCAAGGGAATCACGCACCAGTGGTCCGAGGCCTTGGACACCTCGGGCTTGGTCGCCGGATTCCTCGCAGCGTTGCCCTTTGAACTCACTTCGGCCCAGTCGAGGGCGATCGAAGCCGTCGGGTCAGATCTCGCCGGCTCGATTCCCATGCACCGTCTGCTGCAGGGGGATGTGGGCTCCGGCAAAACCGTTGTGGCTGTTGCCACACTCCTGGGTGCGGTCCAGGGTGGCCATCAGGGTGCCTTCATGGCTCCAACCGAGGTGCTCGCCGAGCAGCACTTCGCTTCGGTTCGGGAGATGCTCGGTGATCTGACCATTGGGAGTGCAGTCAACCTCTTCGGCTCCCGGACCCTGTCGGTGCAGTTGCTGACCGGTCGGGCCACCGCTGCGGAACGAAGGCGTGTGTTGGCCGGGTTGGCCGATGGTTCCGTGGACATCGTGGTGGGCACACATGCACTGATCCAGGACTCGGTTGAATTCTCCTCTCTCGGCGCCGTGGTGATCGACGAGCAGCACCGTTTCGGCGTCGAGCAGAGATCTGCGCTCAGGGACACCAACGATGGTGCCGTGTTGCCGGACATGCTGGTGATGACTGCTACCCCCATACCGCGGACTGCCGCGATGACCGTTTATGGAGATCTGGATGTCACCGTGCTGGACGAATTGCCGCCGGGGCGCACTCCCGTCGTCACCACCGTTGCCCGGGATCCGGAAGCGGTTGCCGAAACCTGGAAACTGGTCAGAAGCGAGTTGGCGGCGGGCCGGCGAGCGTATGTGGTGTGCCCGCTGATCGAGGGAAGCGACAAGGTTGATGCGGCCGCGGCTGAAGAAGTGTTCTCCGAGCTTTCTGCCGGTGAGTTGGCGGGTTGCCGACTCGGACTCCTCCACGGCCGGATGGGCTCGGAGGAGAAGCGGGCAGTGATGGACGATTTCCGGTCCGGGGAAATCGAAGTGCTGATCTCAACCACGGTGATCGAAGTGGGTGTGGATGTGCCGGAAGCAACCGTGATGGTCGTGCTGGATGCCGACAGGTTCGGAATCGCACAGCTTCATCAGCTTCGGGGCCGCGTCGGCCGAGGCGCGGCGGCGTCCCACTGCATTCTCGTTGCCGGTTCTTCGGGCGAGGAGATCACCCCCGATGGTCAGCAACGCCTCAAGGCACTGGCCGGTACCAACGACGGTTTCGCGTTGGCGGAAGTCGATCTCGAACTCAGGGGTGAAGGAACGGTGATGGGGGAGCGCCAGAAAGGTCGCAGCGACCTGAGGCTCGCTTCTCTCAGCCGGGACCTGGTGTGGGTGGAGCGGGCTCGGAAAGTGGCTTTCGAGCTTGTTGATCCCGAGCGTGGACTGGCAGAGCATCCCCTGCTGGAACAGGAGATCGATGTTCTTCTGGCTCCGGAAGACGAAGAGTTCCTGACCAAGTCCTGAAGGATGCCTCAGCGAAGGACGCAGCGAGTTCCCGTGTAGATCGTGGGCATGCACTTGTTGCACTGGACGCAGAGGCCTTCGGTTGCCTCGCCTGCGGAGAACTTCAGAAGGAGCGCGGGGTCCCTCAGCAGAGCCCTGCCGATCGCGACCATTGCGAAGCCCTCCGCAACCGCAGAGTCGATCGTTTCTGCCCGGTTGATTCCACCGAGGAGCATCAGTGGAATGTCGAGTGCGTGCAGGAACTGCCGCGCCATCGTCAGCATGTATGCCTCGGTGAACGGATACTCCTTGAAGAAGATCCCGCCCATCGCCCTGACTGCGGGCCGAACGATCCTTGGCATGGTGTCGGCCATCTCGTGGAGGGGAACATCCCCGCGGAACAGGTACATCGGATTCTGCAGGGAGCTGCCACAGGTCAACTGAAGTGCATTCAGGTGTCCGTCGGCGGCCAGCATCCGGCCGATCTCCACTGATTCCTCCAGCCAGAGACCACCCGGGACACCGTCATCCATGTTCAGCTTCGCTGTGATTGCCATGGAGGTGCCGACCCTCTCCCGGACGGCCCGGGCGATTTCGCGACAGAATCGGGCGCGATTCTCCAAACTCCCGCCCCAGGAGTCCTTGCGTTTGTTGAGCTTCGGGCTGAGGAACTCAGACGGAAGGTAACCATGGCCGAAATGCAGTTCGACAGCGTCGAATCCGGCCTGCTGCAGGATCCGGGCGCCCTTGGCGAAGTCAGAAATGATCTCGCGGATCTCGGAGTCCGTGAGGGCCTGGAGGCGCATTGCCAGCGGCCAGGGCAACTTCGAAGGAGCTTTCGCCCGGATTCCGGTTGCGGCAGCCACTGCGCCCGCGTGCCCGATCTGGGCGTTCACCAGTGCACCCTCGGCATGCACCGCATCGGCGAGCCTGCTCAGCCCTTCGACCGATTCCGGGGCCAGGATCAGCTCGTCGGGAGCCCCGCGGGCATTTCTGGTGACCGCACAGAATGCCAGTGTGGTCATGGCCACACCTCCCGCCGCGTACTCGCGGTGGAACTCGATGAGGCCGTCGGTCACCTGATTGCGCTCACACCGACCTTCGAACGTTGCGGACTTCACGACCCGGTTCTTCAGGGTCAGCGGACCAAGTGTCGTCGGGGAATTCCAGGTGCCGGTTGGGGCGGTGGCGGTGGAGTCGGGGCTCATGGCGAAACATTCGCACATTTCGTACAAGAATGAACAGGTGAAGAAGTCGCGCGTTCGAGTGGTGGCAGGCGAGGCACGGGGACTCCATTTGGTGACTCCGGAAGGCGACGCTGTGCGCCCAACCACCCAGCGAACCCGCGAAGCAGTGTTCAACTCACTCGGCTCCCTCGGCCTGATCGAGGACATGACCGTGCTGGACCTGTTTGCCGGAAGCGGTGCCATGGGGATCGAGGCATTGTCCCGGGGCGCCCGGTCGGCGGTCTTCGTGGACACCGATGCCGAGGCAGTGCAGGCGGTGCAGGAGAACCTGGCGATCACGAAGTTGTCAGGTGACGCCACGATTCGGCGGGAGGACTGGGAGACCTTCGTTTCGCGGACCTCCGAGACTTTCGATCTTGCGATACTGGATCCTCCGTATACCTTCACCGATTGGGCCAAGTTGCTTGAATCGGTGCCGGCGCGCTTTGTCGTGGCCGAGTCAGGACACGCCGTTGAACTCCCACCGGGATGGATCAAGGTCAGAGAGCGCAGCTATGGGGCTACGGTTGTCGTCATTGCTGAAGTAGTCGATTTGGAGGCTCTGTGACCGTCGTCCTGTATCCGGGATCGTTCGACCCAATCCACAACGGACATGTCGAGATCGTGGAAACTGCCTCGCGTCTGTTCGGGGAGGTGGTCGTGGCGGCGATGCGCAACCCGCAGAAGGGTGAACCGCTGTTCACCCTCGATGAACGCAAGACCCTCATCGAGGAATCACTGGCTCACCTTCCGAACGTCCGCGTCACCATGTTCTCGAGCTTGGTGGTTGATCTGGCTCGTGACATCGGCGCTGACTTCATCGTCAAGGGGCTCCGCGCCGTGTCGGATTTCGAATCCGAACTCCAGATGGCCCAGATGAACCGGTCGATCTCCGAGGTCGACACACTGTTCATTCCGTCGGCGTCGCAGAACTCCTTCCTGGCTTCGAAGTTGATCCGCGAAGTGGCCAGATTCGGCGGTTCGCTGGACAGCATGGTTCCCGACCCCGTAGCCAAATACCTCAAGGATCGATACTGACGACACGCTCATTCGCGGGACAGACCGTTGCGCGAACCAGACTGGTGAACATATGAACACTCCCCCCGAGGACAACCAGCCGCAGGACCAGCACAGCAGCCGTTATGGCGCTGGTCCGGATCGCGCTCCGGAGGTCGAACAGCTCCTCGATCGCAGCATCAAGATGCTGGAGGATGCACCCGGAATTCCGATGTCAGCCTCCGTTCGGGTCAACAGGGACGAATTGCTGGAAGTCCTGGATGAAGCACTGGCTCGGCTTCCGTCGGAGATGCGCGAAGCCCGATGGCTCCTCAAGGAGCGCGAGGAGTACCGGGCGAAGACTCGTCGGGATGCCGAGGAAATGCTCGCGGAGGCGCGAACGAGGGTTGCGCAGATGGTTCAACGCACCGAAGTGGTGAAAGCGGCGGAGAACCACGCCCAGCAGATCGTGGAGGAGGCAGAGGTACAGGCACGTCGGATGAGACGCGAGACCGAGGATTTCTGCGATCAGCGCCTGGCCAGCTTCGAGAACATCATGGCGCGAATCCAGCAGTCGGTGGCCGCCGGTCGCGAACGCCTCGCTGCTCCGAGCCTCGAAGAGTCTGAGCTGGGCATCGACGCTCAGGCTGCGGAGCAAGCTCCGTACGATCAGGCTGGAGAATGAAGGCCGCCGGAGATTCACTTCGGTTCAAGGTGGGTCCGCTCACCCGTAGTGTCGGCAATGCCGAGGAACACAGTCGATCGGTCTCATCCTGGGCAGGGGACTCTGTAGGTGAAACAGGCGTGGGCGAGGCTCCCGTCGAACTCGCCGTGGCATTCGAATCCACACACGATGGTCTCGAGGTTCGAGGTCAGGTGAGCCTCCACTGGGTTGGTCAATGCCGACGTTGCCTCGGGATTGCCGAAGGCGACGCAATCACCCCCGTGTCGGAGGTCTTCGCTCATCAGCACGGTGTTCTGGATGCAGATGACGAAGAAGCGAGCCTGATCGAGGACGGCTGGATCGACCTGTCGGACGCCGTTCGTGATTCGGTCCTTCTGGCGTTGCCGCTTTCTCCGCTCTGTTCAGCGGACTGCGCCGGACCATCACCCGATGTCTTCCCGGTGAGCACCGAAGAGGCACTTCAACAGGAGGGCGAAGAACCTTCTGAAGCGCCGCTTGATCCCCGGTGGGCGTCGCTGCAGGAGCTCCGCCTCGACCCGGAGCAGGGCTAGCGGCTATCATTTCCCTTCGGGCATTTTGGCCCTGAAGCCCGCTGACCTGAAGCACGTCCCGAGCTAAACGCACTGAGAAGACCGAGAAGAACGATGGCTGTTCCGAAGAAGAAGACCTCGAAATCCAAGACCAGAAGCCGCCGTGCATCGAGCTGGCAGCTCAAGGCTGCACCGCGCAGCGTTTGCCCGCGCTGCAACGTGAGCAAGACTCCACATGTGGTCTGCAGCAACTGTGGCTGGTACGGCGGCAGGCAGGCGATCGACGTCGACTGACGTCACCGCATGTCCCCTGCCGGGCGCGGTAGGGTTCCCCAAGTACAAGCCGAGCCAACACCAGCCGAACCAACACCAGGTCGGCCCTCCCGAGGAGAGTTCACTGAAAGTGCCTGCAGAAACGCATGTGCAACAGGGTCCAGTAGACCGCGACGAAATCGTGCAACTGATTCGTGACCGTCTGGCTGACATTCTCGAGATCGATCCTGACGTGATCAACGAAGGGGATTCATTCGCCGAGGATCTGCACGCAGATTCACTCGCCATGATCGAACTGGTGGAAGCTCTCGAAGAGGAAATCAGCGAACGTAGCGCCGGGTTCCGCATCGACGATGAGGAACTCGAGGACATGAAGACCGTGCGAGATGCCGCCGACTACATCGTCGCCCGTCTCTGAACACGACTCTTCCCGGGAATCTGCTCCAGGTGAGCTTCGCTACGAGTTCAGCGACCCATCACTGCTCAAGTTGGCCCTGCGTCACCGCTCCTGGTGCTCCGAAAACGGCGGAGTGGAATCCAACGAACGTCTCGAGTTTCTCGGAGACGCAGTCCTCGGCCTGGTCATCACGGATCACTTGTACCGCTCCACCCCGGACGAACCCGAGGGAGTACTGGCGCGTTACCGGGCCGAGCTGGTGAACTCCTCGGTACTGGCGATGCTGGCCCGTCGGATCAACCTCGGTTCCATGCTCAAGTTGGGCAAGGGAGAAGAGTCCACGGGCGGGCGGGAAAAGAACTCGATTCTGGCCGATGCACTCGAGGCTCTGATCGGAGCCGTTTACCTCGACGGTGGCTCCGCCGCCGCAAAACCTTTCATCCTCGACCTTTCGTCTGACCTCATAGATCAGGTCGAAAGCGAGGACCTGAGCACCGATCACAAGTCGCGACTTCAGGAAACGGCCGCCCGGCTCCACAGGGAATTGCCCCGGTATGAACTCACGGAGGACGGCCCTGAACACGCCAAGGTATTCACCGCAAGGGTGAGTGTGGCCGGCCGACTTCTCGGTGAAGGAGTCGGTCGAACCAAGAAGGAAGCCGAACAGGGCGCAGCTCGCCAAGCCGAGGACGCCCTGTACAACGACCAGATATTCGAACCCGGTGGCCAACTCGGCCAGGACGGGACCAATGGAGATGACGATGCCTGAACTGCCTGAAATCGAGTTGCTGCGCCGAGAACTCGAACGCGAAGTGGGGGACCGCAAGATCAAGGAGGTTGTGGTCCCCGTTGCCGGAGTGCTGTCGGGCATCAGCCGCAAGAATCTGGAGAAGGAGATGGTCGGCCTCAAGGGTTCGGGTGCTGTGCGCCACGGCATGCTCCTCGGGCTCAAATTTGCCGGAACTCACGAACTCGTCATAACCCTCGGAGATGGCGGCCGCCTGCTGCGCGCCAAGGCCAAGAATGAGGTGGAGAAGGGTACGGCGCTCATCCTGACCTACACCCAGGGTGGTCAGCTCCGTCTGGTGGATCCCAAGAAGAAGTGCAATGTGGAGTGGATTGAGATCGAGAATCTTCCCGAAGTCCACCCGGAGCTTGCGGTAAGGGGACTCGACGCTGTCGATGAGCCCATTTCGTGGACCAAGTTCGGAGAGGGCCTGTTGCGCCGCACAGGCAAGCTGAAGGGGATTCTCATGGATCCCACATTCCTCGTGGGAATCGGTCCGATCTACTCCGATGAAATCCTTTTCCATGCCGGGCTCCGGTACGACCGCACACCCAACTCCCTGGCGGCGTCGGAGATTCGGCGTCTTTACCGTGCAGTGGTCGAGACCATGCACGATGCAGTGAAGTACGGTGGAACCACGCTCTCGGACGATGGTTGGGTGAACCTCAGCGGTGAGGCCGGCAACTATGTCGATCATCTGGCCGTCTATCGCCGAGCCGGCGAAATGAGTCCGCGTGCAAGGGGGCCAATTGTGAAAGCGCGATTCGGCAATATCACTACCTACTTCTGCGAACAGACACAGGTGTAGCGAAGCCTTGTTCCTGAAAAACCTCGAGATCAAGGGATTCAAGTCCTTTGCGGACAGCGCCACGCTCGTGCTTCAGCCAGGCGTCTCGGTGGTCGTCGGTCCGAACGGATCGGGCAAGTCCAATGTGGTCGACGCGATCGGTTGGGTTCTGGGTGCACAGGCTCCCTCGAGTGTGCGTTCACAGAAGATGGATGATGTCATCTTCGCCGGAACATCCAAACGTCCGGCGCTCGGCCGCGCCGAGGTTTCCCTCACGATCGACAACTCGTCGGGAATGCTGCCGATTGACTTCACCGAAGTCACCCTGAGCCGACTGCTGTTCCGCTCGGGTGACAGCGAATATGCAATAAACGGTGTTCCCTGCCGCCTGCTGGACATTCAGGAACTCCTGAGCGACAGCGGGGTCGGGCGCCACCAACACGTCATCGTGTCGCAGGGCAACATCGATGCCGTCCTCAATGCCCGCCCGGAGGACCGCCGACTGATCATCGAAGAGGCCGCCGGGGTTCTCAAGTTCCGCCGCCGCAAGGAGCGTGCAGAGCGCAGGTTGACCTCCACCGAGGCCAACCTCATCCGGGTGCAGGACCTGCTGAGGGAGGTCCGCCGCCAGTTGAGGCCTCTCGAGAGGCAGGCCGATGCAGCTCGTCGCCATGGGGCGCTTGTTGGTGAACTACGGGCTCTGGATCTGCACCTGGCCGGCAGGGAGTTGGCCCGGCTGCGCGGAAACCTCGAAGAATCGACTCGCCTTCAGGGCGATCTCCGGGATCAGTCCCAACGGGTCAAGGCCGAACTCGGAAATGCCGATGCCAGACTGATTGCCTCCGAGACCGAACTGGCTGCGCTCGGGGAAACCGAGGTTGGCGAACTCCATTCCCGCTACGAGACCCTGCGAGAACGGTCCCGGGGCTTGCTGGCCCTGCTGGCGGAGCAGCGCAGGGGACTGGGTCGGGAAATCGAGGCTGCGGTCGACGCTGCACTCGTCGCATCACTCGAGGCCGAGCGGGCGCAGTTGCGCATCGAACAGGATCAACTCGATCGGTCGGTGACAGAAGCGGCAGATGCCGATAGCGACCTTCAGGAGTCGGAAACAGAACTGGCCCGGCGTTGGCTCTCGTTCGAAGACGAATGGGGCGAGGGTGTTCCCGCGCCCACCGGTGACGCTTCCGCCCAGCGGAGCGAAAAGTCGGCTCTGGAATCCGCAAGAACACGGGGAGAAGGCGACCGAGAGCAACTCCTCCGCCGCAAAGAGACGATCCAGCAACGCCTCGACCGTTTGGCGGCAGGCTTGGGCGGCGCCGAAGCCGGCAAGGCCGAACAATCGGCTGCGGTACCGCAGCTGCGAGCTTCCGCCGACCAACTTGCTTCGGACAGTGTCGCCTCGGAAGCTTCCCTGACCGCCGCCGCCGAAAACGCGCGTGCGTGTGGTGCGGAACATTCCGGCTGGCAGGCCCGGGTGGATGCACTCACGTTGGCACTCGACGAAGCCCGCCACCGCGCCGGCGCTGAACGCCTCGCCGATGTGGACGGCGTGCTGGGCACCCTTTTGGATCTGCTCCAGATCGACGACGGCTGGGAGGATGCCTTCGAGGCCGCAGCAGGTGAGGCGCTGGGAGCAGTGGTGGTCTCGGGCACGGCAAACGCTCGCCAGGCACTTTCGGAGCTCGCAGCGGGTGACCACTCCGGAGCAATAATCGCCCTCGAGTCAATGAGCGCAGGCCACTCAGGGGCAAATGCATCTGATGACAGAACCGACCCGGATCACCTTCGATCACATGTGCGTCCCTCGGCCGGCAACTCTGCAACCACCCGGGAGATCGATTCGTTGCTTGATGTCCTCCTGGTCGACACGGTGGTCGTGGGCGGTGGCTGGTCCGAGGCCGTGGGCGTGGCGGTGGACTTTCCCACGAAGAACGTTGTCACCAGAGATGGCCACCGTTTCGGTCTCCGCGGTTGGCGTCTGAGGGCGTCCGGTACCGGAGCCACTGGCGCGGCTCTGGAAGAAGCGAAAACTCAGGGCGCCCGCTCCGCTGAAGCATCGGCGCAAGCCCAATCGGCTCTCGATGCTGCCGGAAAACAACGCGATCTCCTTCGGGAGAGCGGAAATGCGGCCCGTCAGGCTGCTGAAGAAGGCGAGGCGGCGCTCCAGCGGCATTCTGAAGCACAGGGTCGCCTGTCGAGCGAAATGACCGAAGCCGCTGGGGAGCAGAGTGGCCTGGATGAGCTGATCGCGGGGATGGAGAGTCGTCTCGCCGACGAGACAACTCGACTCGCTCAGATCGCCGAGTCACTTCCCCTCGCGGAAGCTGCGGAGCAAGAACTCACACAACGGACTCGCCGGATGTCGGAAGCCCGGCGCGAGCTGGAAGCCCTCAGTGGCGACGTTCAGACCCGTCGTACCGACGCCGATCTTCGTAATGCCTCGGCATCCGAGCGCAGCAGGTTCGTTCGGGACCGACTCGAGCATCTGGACGCAAAGCTGGAGGGTCTCAGCCAGGAGGCCGATGCAGCCGCAGGCAAGAGAGAAGTTCTCGAGGCACGACTGGCCGCTGTGGATCACCTGCATCTGTTCCTCACACAACGCTGCGCCGCGATCGAAACTCACCACGGAGAGGTTTCCCGTCAACGACGTGAGCAGTCCGAGGCTGCCAGGGGCATCTCGGACCGCCTGAGCGGCCTTCGGGGCCAACGAAATGACCTTTCCGGAAGGCTGGAGGTATTGCGCGAAAAACTCCAGCGTGCCGAGATCGAAAATGCCGAGGTCGGCGTTCGGCTGGAGTCCGCGACCGAGCTGATCCGCAATGAACTCGATTGTGAACCCGAAGAAGCTCTGGCTGCACCGGAACCGGAAACACCCGAAGGCTCGACCCCGGCTGGTCGAGCCCGCGACCTGCGAGCCGAACTCAAGCGAATGGGGCAGATCAATCCGCTCGCCCTGGTGGAATTCGAAGAACTCAGCGAACGCCAGGAGTTCCTCACGTCCCAACTCGAGGACATCAAGTCGTCGCGGCGGGAGCTCTCCAAGGTGATCCGGGCAGTGGATGCCGAGATCGTGGCGGTTTTCAGTTCGGCCTTCGCCGACGTGAGCGAGAACTTTGCCCAACTCTTCGAAACCCTGTTTCCCGGCGGGCGTGGCCGGCTTCGCCTCACCAATCCGGATGATCTGCTCAACACCGGTATCGAAGTCGAGGCGAAACCCTCCGGCAAGAACGTTCGAAAGCTCTCGCTGCTTTCGGGTGGTGAACGGTCGCTCACCGCTCTTGCCTACCTGTTTGCAGTGTTCCGTTCCCGTCCGTCGCCCTTCTATGTGATGGATGAGGTCGAGGCCGCCTTGGACGATGTGAACCTGCACCGGTTCCTGGATCTGGTCGGCGAGTTCCGCACCACGGCCCAGCTGCTCATCGTGAGTCATCAGAAGCGCACGATGGAGGCTGCTGATGTGCTGTTCGGTGTCTCGATGGATCCCGGCGGATCGAGCAAGGTCGTTTCCGAGCAGGCCGACGAAGTTGTGGACCTGCGCGCAGGCGCCTGGAGCTGAAGCTCAGGGCAGCCGCTGCAGCCACCAGAGCGAGAGTCCGCCACCCAGCAGGAGGATCACGAAAGCCGCTCCCGCGAACCGGTAGCTGATGTCACTCGGTTCGGAATCGAATCCGATTGTTGAACCGAAGTCGTCGTAGACCTGTTCCAGATCCCCCAGGGACTCGGCCGTTCGGCTGACGCCGCCGGTCTGTTCCGCGATTGCCGCGAGTTCGTCGCTGTTCACCGGTACCGGTGCTGTTTGACCGACTCCATCGCCGTCCTCATCCACCGTGATGACACCATCGGGTGTGCCGTAGGCGATCGTGTTCACCGCCACGGCGGCCTCGACAGCGATGTCCACTGCCTCCTCGGCGGGCAAACCAACCGTGGTTTCACCGTCGGAGATCAACACCACGGCTGCGTCGGGTTCACCTTCATCGGTTCGCTGGGCCTGATCCTCGATGACCTCCACCGACAACTTCACGGCATCACCGATGGCGGTGGCCTCTTCGAGATCGAGATTGTCGATCGCCTCGGTCACTGCCACGCGGTCCTGTGTGGGCGGCACGAGCAACTGTGCGCTGCCGGCGAAACCGATGAGGGCCACGTTCAGATCCTCGGGAAGGGACTCCACGAAACTGGTGGCAGCTTCCTGGGCTGCTTCCAGTCGGCTCGGGGCAACGTCGGTGGCCATCATCGACAGCGAGGTGTCAATGGCCAGCACGATCGTGGACCGTTCCCTGGGAACCTTTGTGGTGGCAATCGGCTGTGCGAAGGCGATCACGGAGAGAGCGAGGCCGGCCAGGAACAGTCCCGCCACCACATGGCGCCGCCAACCCGGGCGGTTCGGGACGACCTTGTCCAGCATCTCCATGCTGGAAATCCGCACCGCATACTTGGGACTGCGGAACTGCAGGAAAATGTGAACGCCCGCGAGGGCGGCCACTGCCACGAGCAGCCAGAGCCGGTCCGGTGAGAGGAAGTTCTCGGTCATTTCGGTATTCCCGCAGCAAGCCCGGCATGATGCCGACGCTTTGACACGTGTTTCGCCAGGGCCATCAGCCAGTCTTCGTCGGTGCGGAGCACCAGATGGTCTGCACCGTCACCACGAATGGCGCTGTCAATCGCTGTTTGTTGTTCGGCGGCGAGGCGAGCGTAGTTCTCGCGAATGGCTGTCTTGTCCGTGTTCACCTCACGCACGGAACCGGTGGCCGGATCAACGAACCGGAGGTGCCCGACCTTTGGAAGTTCCAGATCACGGGGATCGAGAACCTGTGCACACAACACGGTGTGGCGCTGCGCGAGTGTGCCCAGCCGGCTCTTCCACTCCTCCACGGGAGTGGCGAAGTCGCTGATCACGGTGACGAGTCCCCGGCGCCGGGCCACGGATTCCACCTCGGCCATCCCGGCGGCGAGGTCGGCTGCACCCGAGCCGTCCTCGCGGGGTGTGTTCATCACTTTGGACATCAGCCCGAGCAGATGCTTTCGACCCGATCGTGGCGGTACCGTCTCCGTCTCGGAACCCCGGAGCATCACGGCACCGACGCGGTTTCCTCCTTTGGCCACCAGCAGGCCGATGCCGGCTCCTGCTGCCAGCACGAGATCGCGTTTTTCACACGTTGCAGTACCGAAATCGAGGCGGGATGAGCGGTCGAGCAGCAGCCACGCCTCCAGTTCGCGATCGGCAATGGTTTCCCGGATGTGTGGATACTGCGTTCTGGCCGTGACGTTCCAGTCGATGCGGCGAACGTCGTCACCCGCCTCGTATCGACGGGTCTCGCCGGGTTCACTTCCGCGGCCGGGAACCAGACCCATGAAGTCGCCGTGCAGCACTCCGTCGAGGCGCGTCGTCACATCGAGGGTCAAACGGCGAAGGATCTCCTCCGCGGGCCGGTCGCCAACAAGCCCGAGCGTGTTGCTCAGTCCGGTCACGGCTGGATTGTTCCGAGCTGCTGCGGTGTGTGCATGCTCACGTGTGGTGCCGGAACTGTGCCGAGAACCCGGGCGAGGATCTGCTCGGCATCCACATCGCGGGCCAGTGCTTCATAGGAAAGCAGGAGTCGGTGGCGGAGGACTTCGGGAGCGATGTCGAAGACATCCTGGGGTGTCAGGTAGTCGCGGCCGCGAATCAGGGCGAGGGAACGGCCGGCACTGACCAGTCCGAGTGATGCTCTCGGGCTGGCACCCACTTCGATGTAGTCGCGGAGTTCGGGCAGACCGAAGTTCTCCGGTGTTCTGGTGCACAGGACCAGATTCACGGCGTACTCCATCACGGAGCGCTCCACGAACACCTCTCTGGCCTTCTGCTGGAGTTGATCGACATCGTCGAGCGAGATCACTTCGGACGCAGTGGGGGGATTGGTGCCCATTCGCTGGACGATCTCGATCTCCTCGGCGGGGGCCGGGTAGTCGATGACCACTTTCATCAGGAAGCGGTCCCGCTGTGCCTCCGGCAGTGGATACACACCTTCGGATTCGATCGGATTCTGTGTCGCCAGGACCAGGAATGGAGTGGGTGCCTCGAAACGTTGGCCGCCGATGGTGACCTGTAGCTCTGCCATAATCTCGAGCAGCGCCGACTGCACCTTGGCAGGAGCACGGTTGATCTCGTCGGCCAGAACGAAGTTGGCAAAAACGGGACCGAGCTCAACGTCGAACTTCTCGGTTGATGCGCGGTAGATGCGGGTTCCGACAACGTCTGCCGGCAACAGGTCGGGTGTGAACTGAACCCGGGAGAACGATCCGCCGACGGCGTCGGCCAGAGTCTCCACGGACAACGTCTTCGCCAGCCCGGGCACACTCTCCAGAAGTACGTGGCCACCCGAAATCAGGCAGACCAGGAGGCGCTCGAGTACTCGATCCTGGCCAACGATCACCTTGCGCATCTCGAACATGAGCTGCTCGATGCGCGCCGAAGGTGCTTTGTCCGGTTCCGGGGTGTGTGGTTCGGCCAGGAACGGCGGAGGAGCCCCGGTGGCCGCCTCATCGATTTTTGATTCATTTCCGGTGTTGTCCACGCCTGCTCCCGATTGTCGGACCGTCTCGACGGTAGATGGCGCGGCGCTCCGACGCAGACACTGGCGCCAGATCGCTGATGGTCTGCTCAGTTTGTAGGCTCACTCCTGTCATGGAGCTCCTCATCATCTTGTTGGTCACACTGCTCATGCTGGCGCTGGTAATCGGCGCTGGTGTGTTCTTCGTTTCCCAAAGGAGCGTGGATCAGGATTCCGAAACGCTGATCGAGGAACCGCCGGTTGAAACCGGGGTGCTTGAACCCGAGGTCGCCGAACCCGAGGTAGTTGCACCCGAGGTCGTCGAACCCGAGGTCGTCGAGGAGCTGATTCGGCCCCGTTTCCGGGACCGACTGGGCAAAGCCCGCTCGGCCCTGTCCGGTTATGTCGGTTCTGTCCTGTCCCGATCGGAGATCACCGAAGCGTCATACGAGGAGTTGGAGGAAGCCCTGATTCTTGCCGACCTGGGAATCGGATCCACCCAGGAGGTCCTCGATGCGGTTCGGGCCCAGGTGAAGTCGGAGAAGCTGACCACATCGGAAGAACTGATGGAATCACTCAAGTCCGAGCTGGTCAGCCGTCTGGGTGATGTGCCGCCGCTCAACACGAGTCCCGACGGGCCCAGCATCTGGCTGATCGTGGGTGTGAACGGAGTGGGCAAGACCACCACGATCGGCAAGTTGGGTCACCGTCTCGCCGGCGAGGGGAACACCATCGTGATGGCGGCCGGTGACACATTCCGGGCGGCCGCGGCCGAACAACTCGACACCTGGGCCCAGCGCTGCGGTGCGACGATGATCCGGGGAAGCGAGGGCGGGGATCCCTCGTCCGTGATATTCGACGCCGTGGAAGCGGCTGGTGCCCGCGACACCGACTACGTGCTCGCGGATACCGCGGGGCGTCTGCACACCAAGAGCAACCTGATGGATGAACTCTCCAAAGTAAGACGTGTGGCCGACCGCGGCGCCGGCTCCGTGGTCGAGGTCCTGCTTGTCATGGATGCCACCACCGGCCAGAACGGCCTCATCCAGGCCCGCCAGTTCGCTGAAGCCACAGATGTGACGGGTGTGGTGCTCACCAAACTCGACGGGTCTGCCAAGGGCGGAATCGTGTTTGCCATCCGCTCTGAACTCGATCTGCCGGTGAAGCTCGTGGGTCTCGGCGAGGCAGCGGTCGACCTGGTGGACTTCGATCCGGAGGAATTCGTGGCAGCGTTGTTCGACGCCTAGACAGCAGGGGGAAATCTGCAATGGGTATTTGTGATGGCCGCGTATGCATAGTGACCGGCGCGGGCCGGGGCATCGGGCGTGAGTACGCCCTCATGCTGGCTTCAGAGGGCGCCGGCGTGCTGGTGAACGACCTCGGGGGATCGCGCGAAGGTTCCGGGACCGATTTGAGCCCTGCCGAGGATGTGGTGGCTGAGATCACCGCCTCCGGTGGGCGGGCAGAACCCAACTATTCCGACGTCTCCAGCTTCGACGGCGCGCTCGGGATGATCGAACAGGCCGTCGAGACCTTTGGCCGGCTCGACGTGTTGATCAACAATGCCGGGATCCTGCGAGACCGGATGCTCACGAACATGTCGGAAGCTGAATGGGATGCAGTGATCAACGTGCACCTCAAAGGTACGTTCGCCCCGTCGCATCACGCTGCCGCCCATTGGCGCGGACTCGCCAAGGCCGGGGAGGACGTTGATGCCCGAATCATCAACACCACGTCGGTCTCCGGCATCTACGGCAACGCCGGCCAATCCAACTACGGAACCGCGAAGGCGGGGATTGCGGCCTTCAGTTACATCGCATCACTGGAGCTGGAGCGCTACGGCGTGACCGTGAATGCCATTGCCCCGGCGGCTGTCACGCGAATGACCGAGGATCTGCAGATGGCCGCACCCGGCGACGCAGCGGAGAAGCTTGGGCCGCGTTGGGTCGCGCCAGTTGTCACCTGGTTGGCATCATCTCATTCTCGCGCCGTGACAGGCCGGGTGATCGAAGCCTCCGGGGCGGTGTTGGCGGTGGCGGAAGGTTGGCACCGGGGACCCTCGGCGGACGCCGTGGAGGATCCCCTGGCCGCCGGAGAAATCATCGAGAACCTGCTCATCAATGCCAGACCGCCGGCAGACATGAACGGCAAGGATCGATCGTGACGGTCTCGAACGCAGAACTCAAGGCGTTGCCCCTGAAGGTTGATCCGTCGATCTTTGACCTGGAGGACGCCGCCGGAACGGTCGGTGGAATCCCTCATCGATGGCGCTGGATCATGTACGGCCTGGAAGAAATCCCCGGCGGTGCCCTGATTGCGCTGGAGCACCTGTCCGAAGGGCTGCTGTCCGCCGGCGGCACAGGCACCGATCTGGGTGAGCTCGCGCTGGGCCCGGAGATGGAGCTCAGGAACCTCGTGCGCCAACACGGCGCTCGCACGAACATGGTGGAAGTTCTCGGCGCAGATGATCCGCTCGCCCTCGCCGTGGAATCCACCGACAGCCTCCTGTCTGCTGCCGGGCGGGCGGTGGCCGGGCATTTCTCACATCCACAGACCGGAATTCTGGATCGAATCGGTGTGTCGGACGGAGGAGTGCCCAAAAAGTCCGCGGATTCCGCCTCCATCGGAGCCCGCGGCCTTGAAGATGACACGCAGAAGACCCGCCGACATCACGGTCGGCCCTTCCAGGCCGTGTGTCTGTTCTCGGCCGAGGTGATTTCAGAACTCCGCTCCGAGGGCCATCCGATCACCGCCGGGTCGGTCGGGGAGAATCTGACCGTGAGCGGCATCGACTGGTCTGGAATCAGACCCGGGACCCGACTGGTCATCGGGGACAACGACGATCCTGTGGTTCTCGAAATCACTTCGTGGGCACCGCCGTGCACGAACATTCTGGGTTCGTTCTCCGACGGGTCGTTCAGGCACCTCGACTTTGATCTGCATCCGGGCCGCGCGCGTGCCTATGCATGGGTGCTGGTTCCGGGAGACATACAGGCGGGCGACCCTCTGCGGATCCTGCCCTGATTCAGGGGACCGCGGATTCAGGGGACCGCGGTCGTCACCTTGGAGTGGACCCGGGTGAGGATCCTGGCCATGGTGTCCACATCCTGGGCACCCGGAATGATCAGTGCGCCCCTGAACAACAGGGCTGGAACACCTGTGATGCCGTTCTCGATTGCTTCTTGATGGTCGTTCACCACGATCTCGCGGTACTCGTCACCGGCGAGCATTGCCACAGCCCCGGCCCGGTCCAGCCCCGCGTCCTGGGCCAGGTCGGCCAGGTCATGGCGATCCGCGATGTTGGCACCTTCGGTGAAGTAAGCCCGGAACAGGCGATCAACGAGAGCGTCAGGTGGATCGGATTCGTTCTGTGCCCACTGGATCAGGCGATGTGCGTCCATGGTCCCGACTCGCTGGGCGAGATCGAACCGGTAGTTGATTCCGGCTTCGGTCCCCAGTTGATCCAGTCGGGTGGCCATCGCATCGAAGGCTCCCGGGCCGTATTTCTGCTCGATCGCCTGCCGCAAGTCGCCCGGCGTCGAAGTGGCCCGGGGATCCAGCTGGAACGCCCGCCACCGCAGGGACACCTCATCACCCAGCCCCGTGATCTCGATGGCTTCCTTGAGACGGACATGTCCGAGGTAGCACCACGGACAGATCACATCGGACCAGATATCGAGAACAAGTTGTTCCATGCACCAAGTCAACACCGTTCGTGGGGCGCATGTTCCGGAGGCAGCTAGTGCCGGTGGTTTCATCGGTTGTAGGTTCGTGGGTCGATGTTCGAGTCACTCACCGACCGCTTTGAAGGAATATTCAGCCGTCTCAGGGGCAAAGGGCGCTTGTCCGAAGCCGATGTTGACGAAGTCCTGCGCGAGATACGCCTCGCGCTGCTCGAGGCCGACGTCAACCTCTCGGTGGTCAAGTCCCTTCAGGGCCGCATCCGCGAGCGTGCTGTGGGCGATCAACTGTCACAGGCGCTCAACCCTGCACTTCAGGTTCGCAAGATTGTTCTGGAGGAACTCACCGACACCCTCGGCGGAGAAACTCTGCGCGTCACCTATGCATCAAAGCCGCCAACGGTGGTTCTCATGGCGGGTCTGCAGGGTTCGGGCAAGACCACCAACTCGGCCAAGTTGGCCAAGTGGTTCCGCACTCAGGGAAGAAACCCGATCCTCGTGGGTGCTGACCTCCAGCGACCGGCAGCCGTTGCACAGCTACGCACCCTGGGTGAGCAGATCGACGTCCCGGTGTTCTCGGCTGATGACGACATCGTCTCTTCCGGCACCGGTGATCCGGTGCAGGTGGCACGCGCCGCCAAGGAAGAAGCCCGGCGACTGGGACGCGACGTTCTGATCTGTGACACCGCAGGTCGCCTCGCGGTGGACGCCGACATGATGGAGCAGGTCCGCAAGATCTCCGCAGAACTCGAGCCGGACTACACCTTCCTGGTGGTCGACGCCATGACCGGCCAGGACGCCGTGAACGTGGCCGAGTCGTTCCACGAGACGCTCGAGCTGG
This sequence comes from Actinomycetes bacterium, assembly GCA_030621865.1. Lineage (GTDB taxonomy): Bacteria > Actinomycetota > Acidimicrobiia > Acidimicrobiales > Microtrichaceae > JAHRAZ01. The sequence goes on along the minus strand of JAUXGW010000001.1, from coordinate 18,273 downwards.
ACGGGGTGATCCTCACCAAGCTCGACGGTGACGCCCGCGGTGGTGCCGCCATCTCCGTGAAGGAGGTTGTCGGCAGGCCCATCGCCTTCGCATCAACCGGCGAGAAGCTCGAAGAGTTCGAACTCTTCCATCCGGATCGTCTCGCCGGCCGAATCCTCGGCGAAGGGGATCTCGCAACACTCATCGAGAAGGCGGAAGAGGCGTTCGAGACAGATCAGGCCGAAGCAGCAGCGGCTCGACTGGCCGAAGGCACATTCTCCCTCGACGACTTCCTCGATCAGATGCAGGCGATCAAGAAGATGGGTCCACTGTCGGGGCTGATGGGAATGATGCCGGGTGTGCCCAAGGAGGTGCGCGATGTCGAGATCGAAGACAGCCACATCGCCCGGATCGAGGGAATCATCCATTCGATGACTCCCGCGGAGCGTGCCGATCCTGATCTTCTCGACAACAGTCGGCGGACCAGGGTGGCGAAAGGTTCGGGCACCGCCCAGACCGACGTTTCCCAGCTCGTTTCCCAGTTCAAGCAGATGCGTCAGATGATGCAGCAGATGGGCAAATCGCCGAAGCGCAAGAAACGCAAGGGCAAGAAGGGCAAGAAGGGCGGCCGCGTGACTCCGAAGGGTGGGGCCAAGGTCAAGAAGGAATCCTTCCAGCTGCCCACGCGCGAGGAGATGGAAGCCCAGATCCCCGATGCCATGAAGCCGGGCGGTGGCGGCGAATTCCCCGGATTGGGTTAGCGGTCGGCCTCACAAGTTGCCTTGGCGGTGCCGGCAGACCATCATGGACAGTCGCCCGGAAACAGGCGCCCGAACAACAAGATCGACAGAAGAAGAAAGACAAAGACCGTGGCAGTTCGACTCCGCCTCACCCGAGTGGGAAAGAAAAAGCAACCCAGCTACCGCATCGTGGCGGCTGACTCGCGTTCTCCCCGCGACGGCCGTTACCTCGAGATCCTGGGCACCTATGACCCGCTGCTCGAGCCGTCCGCGATCAAGGTCGACGACGAGAAGGCATTGAAGTGGCTTTCCGAGGGCGCACTCCCGACCGAGCGCGTCCAGAAGCTCCTCGAGATCAGTGGCACCTGGGATCAGTTCCAGGCCAGCAAGTCCAAGAAGTGAGTTGTCCATGAGTGATGCAGATGTTGGAAATCGGGTTCCGTCCCACGCGGTGGCAACCCTCGAACACGTCACCAGGTCGGTGGTTGATGATCCCGATGGTGTGTCCGTGAGCGTTGACGACGCCGACTCCCGGGTTCAGCTGAACGTAACCGTTTCCGACGGCGACATGGGCCGGGTGATAGGCAAGCGTGGCCGCATGGCCAATGCGATCCGCACCGTCACCCGTGCAGCAGCCATCCGGGACGGCATTGAGGTCGACATCGAATTCGTCGACTGACGATTCCGGCGAATCGACAGCTCTTGAACCCTCCCAGGAATCCCGAACCTCCCGAGGCCGGGCTGCTCGAGGTCGGAAAAGTTGTCAAGCCACATGGGCTGCGCGGCGAGGTGGCCGTGCAGATGCTCAGCGACCGTGCAGAACGTGTGGTTCCCGGGGCGATCTATGAGCTGTCATCCGGCCGGGCCGAGATCGTGGAGTCCCGCCGTCATCAGAATCGCTGGCTGATCCGTTTCGACGGCTGCAACTCGAAGGAGTCCGCTGAGCGATACCGGGGGGAAGTCCTGTGGGCCCCGCCCCTCGATGACCCCGATGAACTCTGGGTTCACGAACTCGTTGGTTCGATGGTGGTGGAGCCTGACGGGACCGAACGCGGAGAGGTCATCTCGGTGCAGCAGAATCCGGCCTCCGACCTTCTCGTGCTCGAATCGGGCAAGCTGGTTCCCGTGGTGTTCCTGATCGATGGCCCAACCGACGGTCGAGTGACAGTGGACGTACCCGACGGCTTGTTCGATCTCTGAGCAGTCAGACCCACAGGAGTGTCCATGCGCATTGACGTGCTGACGATCTTTCCGCAGTTGATCGACTCCTTCGCTTCGGAGGGATTGCTCGGGAAAACCCGCACCAACGGCATTGTCGATCTGCGTCTGCACGATCTGCGCGACGAAACCGATGACCCGCACCGCAGTGTCGACGATGCTCCATTCGGGGGCGGCGCCGGAATGATCATGACGGTGGACCCAATCTGTCGGACCATCGAGAACCAGGGAGTTCCGCGTCCGGTGATCCTGTTGGGTCCGGCCGGCGAAACCTTCGATCAGGCGATGGCGGCTGAGCTGGCCTCACTCGACGGATTCACATTGATCTGCGGTCGATATGAGGGAATCGATGAACGAGTTCATCAGAACCTCGTTGATCGTGAGGTTTCGGTTGGTGACTTCATCCTCAACGGAGGCGAAGTTGCAGCAATGGTGATCCTGGAATCGGTGACCCGACTCCTGCGGGGCGCAATGGGCAACGAAACGAGTACGGAGGACGAATCGTTCAGCGATGGTCTCCTCGAGTACCCGCAGTACACCCGCCCCGCCGAGTATCGGGGTTGGACCGTTCCCGAGGTTCTCCGCGGCGGCAATCACGCCCGGATCGGGCGCTGGCGTCGAGCAGAGGCGCTTCAGCGGACACTGGATCGGCGTCCCGAACTGATCGAGGCGCGGGGTGGTCTCACCGAATCCGAGTCGGATCTACTGGCTGAGTTGGATGATCTCGACGGGTGACCGGCGTCCGCTTGGGCCTCAGGAGCACACGGCGCTATCATTGCCCGTTCGTGTACGCGGCCACGTGAGCCGCACCAGGAGACCGAAATGAAGTCCACCGATCTCATCGACCAGGCAAGCATGCGCAGCGACATCCCCGAGTTTTCACCCGGGGACACGCTCAAGGTGCACGTGAAGGTGGTCGAGGGCAACAAGGAGCGCATCCAGGTGTTCCAGGGTGTTGTCATTGCCCGTCAGGGCGGTGGCCTCCAGGAGACCTTCAAGGTCCGCAAGCTTTCCAACGGCGTTGGCGTGGAGCGCACGTTCCCGTTGCATTCACCGATCATCGACAAGATCGAATTGTTCACCCGCGGCGATGTCCGCCGGGCGAAGCTGTTCTACCTGCGTGACCGCATCGGCAAGGCCGCGCGCGTTCGCGAACTGCGCGACTAGTTCCTTCCCAGCCCGGATTCTTCCTCTGCTCGGAGCACTGCGTTCCCTCACCTTCTTTCGGCGCGTCTGCCGTGACAGGAGCAGGAACACATGTCCAGACACCAACACGATCATCTGGCACTCGGCCGCTGGGGTGAAGACCGGGTTTGTGAGTGGTATCGCCGCGCCGGTTACGAGATCCTGGCCCGGAACTGGCGTTGTCCGGATGGCGAGCTCGACGTTGTGGTCATCAGGGACGGGATCCTTGCTGCCTGTGAGGTGAAGACGAGGTCATCAACCCGTTTCGGATCACCACTGGAGGCAATCAGCGCCAGACGCTGGGCCCGACTGCGCGCAGCCACCGGCGCGTTCGTCCGCTCCGAACGGCCGGCCGGAGTCCAGCGGATCAGGCTCGACCTCGCCGCGGTCATCGGCAAGGACGTGACCGTCATCGAAGGTGCCCAGTAGGGATCAGTGACTTGGGATTCAGTGGCGCGGTGCCCGGGTCAGGCGTTTGTCCCAACAGCCCCTGTGCCAATGGCGCCTCAGGTCCGGTGCATCAAGGGGTATCGCAACCATGTGGCCCATGCCGGGCGGGATATCCCGATTGCAGCCCGGACACAGGTAGGCCTTGTGGGCTTCGTAAGGTTGTACGCGCCGGACATCACAATCGGCGGTAGCTGTGTAGTCCAGATGTTTCGCCACGTTCCCTATCCGATGAAGGCCCAGACGAGAAGTGCTGCGGCCACCATCAGGGCACCTGCGACAAACACGTAATCAGACTTGGACTTCTTCTGGGGGCGCTGCGGATTGAATCCCACGCTCCATTATCGACGCTGGTGAGCGGGTAGTGGTACCCGCGGCGGTTGCCGACGTTTGTCACGACAGGTCTATAGGGTCGCGGCACCGGCTCGATCATCACTCGATTCGGCTCGCAGCATCCTCTGCTTTCATGTCCCGTTCCATGTTCCGGAGGCAGTAATGCTCGCAACCGTTCCATCAGCCACGCTCCTCGGAGTGGATGGTCACCGAGTCCAGGTGGAGGCTCACACCTCCGCGGGGGTTCCCGGGTTCACCGTGGTCGGCCTGCCCGACACCACCTGCCGCGAAGCCAGGGACCGGGTCCGCTCCGCAATGATCTCATCGGGGAAGGCATGGCCCCAGTCCCGGATGACCGTGAACCTTGCGCCCTCGCATACCCGCAAGGTCGGTTCGGCGCTCGACCTGGCCATGGCTGTCGCGTTGCTGGCAGCCGACAAACAGATTCCGGTGGAAGACCTTCAAGGCTGGGGATTCCTCGGCGAGTTGGGACTCGACGGTTCCATCCGACCGGTTGCCGGGATCTTGCCACTGTCCAGTGTTTGCGACGGCCGACCCGTGGTGCCGCTGAAGAGCCTGTCCGAAGCCCGCTTGGTGCGCCCTGATGCTGTGGGTGCCCGATCTCTCGTCGAAGTCCTGGAGCGGCTTGCGGGTGAACAGCCGTGGGATGAGCCAGACCCGATTCCGGCACCCGAAATACGTGTTTCCGAGTCAGATCTGTCGGAGGTTCGGGGTCAGCCCGTGGCACGGGTGGCTCTCGAGGTTGCCGCAGCTGGAGCTCACCACCTTCTGATGGTCGGCCCGCCCGGAGCAGGCAAGACCATGCTGGCGGAGCGTCTGTGTGGTCTTCTTCCGGACCTTGAGGACTCCGAAGCCCTGGGTGTCACGAGCATTCACTCTGCCGCCGGTCGCCTGAGTGGGCCGACCACACTCATGACCCGCCCACCACACCGCGCTCCGCATCACACGGCTTCGCTGACGGCGCTCGTGGGTGGTGGCACCTCCATGGTTCGCCCGGGCGAGGTGAGCCTGTCGTCGTCGGGTGTTCTCTTCCTTGATGAACTCGGTGAGTTCCCCGCAGCCCATCTCGACGCACTTCGACAACCCCTGGAGAGCGGCGTGATCAGAATCAGCCGGGCAGCCGTGTCTGTGGAGCTTCCGGCGCGGGTTCTGCTGGTGGCTGCCACCAACCCCTGCCCTTGCGGAGTGGGCCAGTGGGGTGACTGCCGCTGTTCCACGGCACAGCTCGCCCGGTACGCCCGCCGGTTGTCCGGGCCGTTGATCGATCGCTTCGACTTGCGGCTCGGTGTTGCGCCACCGGCCGCGGCCACCGCTTTTGATCCCACCCCGGGGGAATCCTCGGCAAGTGTTCGCAGTCGCGTGTCAGCCGCTCGGCTGCGAGCCCACGCGAGAGGGGTGGCTGCCAATCGATTCCTGCGTGGTCGCGAACTTGAGAAGCATGCGCCGCTGTTGCCGGAAGCCGAAGACGTACTTCGCTCCAGACTGGCCGCCGGCACCCTCACCATGAGGGGTGCCAGTCGTTCCAGGGCCGTGGCCCTCACGTTGGTGGATCTGGCCGGCGCTGAGCCCCCGATCGACGCAATCACCATGGAGCAGGCGCTCGCGCTCCGTGGCGGTACCACGGCTCTGGCGTCTGTCACATGAAACCCCTCAACCACATGAAGCCCTCAACCACATGAAACCCCTTAACGACATCAGCGGAGTTCACTGGGCCGCCCTGGCTGCGTTGGAGGGAGTGGGTCCCGCCCGACTGCAACGGTTCGCTGAACTTGGAGACCCGGTGGAAACCTGGTCCCGCATCGTCTCGGGATCGTTGCGGGACTTCCGGGACTTCGCCGACCGATGGAAGGAACAGGCGCGGAAGTCGCCACCTGAACTGATGACAGAGAGGCTCGAACGCCTGGAGGTGGCGGTACTGTCCGTTCAACAGATACCGGAACGTCTGCGCAACAGCGTGGACACGCCGTCGGTTTTGTTCGTGCAGGGCGGACTCGCCAATGAGTTTCCGACTCCGGAAACACCCACGGTTGCGATCGTCGGAACTCGCAAAGCCACACCGTACGGTCTCGGCATTGCAGAGGCACTTGGAGCGGAACTGTCCGAAGCCGGCGTGTCGGTTGTCTCCGGTCTCGCGCTTGGAATCGATGCGGCCGCACACCGTGGTGCTCTGTGCGGGCACGCTGCGCCGCTCGCGATACTGGGCGCGGGACATCACCGACCTTGTCCAGCCCGGAATCGTGCAATCGCCTCGGAGGTCCGGGACCGCGGAGCGATCTGGTCCGAGATTCCCCCGGGCACCTCGTCTGCGCCCTGGAGGTATCCGGCCAGAAATCGGATCATCGCCGCAGTTGCCGATGTTGTCGTGGTGATCGAGTCGGCTCCTGCCGGCGGCTCGATGCTCACCGTCAGCGAGGCCTTGCAGCGCGGTGTTGAGGTGATGGCGGTGCCGGGTCCCCTCAACCGTAGAGCCTCGGCCGGCTGCCTGGAGTTGCTTCGTGACGGCGCGCACATGTGCACAGGTGCGGCCGACGTGCTGAGCCTTCTGGGTTTGGTGGCACCCGAAACCAGCGACACGAAATCCCTTTCCCCCGATCCCCTTTCCACTGGCACGCATTCGGCTGAGGACGCGTTGTCGACTGACGCCCGGCTGCTGCTGGACCAACTGATGGAAGCCCCACTCGCTTTCGACTCGGCGATGTCAGCCACGGGAATGGACTTCGCCAGAATTGCTGCGGCAGCAGGAGAACTGGAGCGAGCCAGGATCGCCCGGAACCGTGATGGCTGGATAGAGGCGACCCGATGACCGGCAGAGATTCCCCCGTGAGGAGCCTCAATCTGCGAGGCTTGTCATTCACGTTCAGGATCACCCGTGACAGCTCCAGACTGGGAATTCCAAAAATTCACCGATTCGCTCGCATTGGCAGCGAGCACGGTGAACGCGTATCAGGGAGATCTCAGGCGGTTCGAGGAGTGGTGTGGTCGAGGGAGCATCACTTCGCCGAGTCAGGTCGACCTGGCCGTGCTCCGTCGTTACCTGGCCTATCTGAAGACCTTGGGTCTGGCGGCCAGAACCATGTCTCGCTCGGCATCCTCGCTGCGACGGTACTTCGGATGGGCCCAGCGGCGCGGTCTGATCGACTCGGATCCTTCGGTGGCGCTGCGCTCGCCGTCAGGTCCCTCGAAGCTCCCGGAAGTGCTGCGCGCCGACGAACTGCATCAGATGCTCGACGAACCCGCCGACACCGGGGAGTGGGAGCCGAAACGCGTGAGGGACGCCGCGATCCTGGAACTGCTCTACGGATCGGGGCTTCGGGTGTCGGAACTCTGCAAGCTCGTTCCCTCGGACGTGGATCTTCGTCAGGGACGGCTCACCGTATGGGGCAAGGGTTCCAAGCAACGGGTTGTTCCCATGTCGGATCCGGCCCGGAGCACACTCGGGTTGTGGTTGGGGTCCGCCCGTTTCGAATTCATGGGCGGAACGAACTCGGGCGCAGACACGCTGTTCATGAACATGCGCGGCAATCCAGTGACAACGCGCGACGTTCGGCGGGTGCTCGACGCCCGGTCGCCGGTGCCCACCCATCCACATGCGCTGCGGCATTCGTTTGCAACACATCTGCTGGATGGGGGAGCAGACCTCCGAGTGGTGCAGGAGTTGCTCGGGCATTCCGATCTGGCGACCACACAGATCTACACCCATGTCAGTCGGGAACGGCTCCAGTCGGTGTACAACGAGACCCATCCGCGTTCGAAGTGACCATGGACTCCGCTTCAGAGATCGATGCTTCAGAGATCGACCGTCTGTGGTCGACATTCAAGGAATCCGGAGACAATCAGGACCGTGATGCCCTGATCATCTGGTATTCACCCCTGGTCAAGTTCGTGGCCGGTCGTTTGATGGCGAACCTTCCGTCGTCAGTGGAGCAGGCTGACGTGCTCAGCTACGGCATCTTCGGCTTGATCGAGGCGATCGAAAGATTTGAGCCGCCACGAGGAATCAGATTCGAGAACTACGCCATGAGTCGCATTCGAGGTGCGATGTTCGACGAACTTCGTCGGGTCGACTGGGTGCCGCGGGCATTACGCCACAAGATGCGACTGATTCACGGGGCCATTTCGGCACTTGAATCCACGCTGCACCGATCGCCCGCCGACAACGAGTTGGCGGCTGAGCTGGAGTGGACCGAATCCCAACTGAACACGGCTCTCACGGAGATCTCCCAGGTCCGCATGGCTGCCCTTGATGACTCCGGTTCCCTGGCGGACATGATCGTGGATGGCCAACCAACGGCGATGAGTCCGTTTGAGTTGGCCGAAACCCGCCAGGTCCTCGCATCAGAGGTGGCACACCTCCCGGAACGGGAGAAGACCGTTCTGGCGCTCTACTACTACGAAGGCATGACGTTGCTGGAGATCGGCCGGGTGCTCGACGTGAGCGAGTCCCGGGCAAGCCAGATCCACACCAAGGCACTGTTGCATCTGCGGGCACGGCTCGGGGATTCACCCTGAAGGCCATTCTGGCCCTGCTGCCGCTTCTGTTGGTCGGCAATCCATCACCACATGAAGGATCACCACACGGAGAGTTGCCATACGAAGCGGTGGTGTACGAGGAACCGGTTGAGGCCAACGTGACCGACTGGTTCCGGCGACCCGCCACGGACTTTGGTGCCGGTAACCGCGGTTGGGAGTACGCCACGACACTGGGTCAGCCGGTCACCGCCGTTGCTGCCGGTGTTGTTGCCTTTGCAGGTCCGGTTGCGGGCAGGGGAGTGATCAGCATCGAACATCGCGACGGCATCAGGTCGAGCCTCACAGGCATGCAGATCATCAGGGTCACCGCCGGAGACACCGTCGCCCGTGGCGAGTTGATCGGAACCGCCTCTCGCCGACTGCATCTGGGCTTCCGTCGTGGCGGGATCTATCTGGATCCTGCTGATGTCCTGTCGGTGAACCTCCACGCGGTCCTGGTTGAGATTCCGCAGTAGAACGCGGAGCCAACTACACTCACAGGTCGGCCCAATCAAGGGCCGCACCGGCTTCGGCCGGAGAAATTCCACACCAAATTCCGCTCGCCAGCACCTTTCGGTCGCCCCTCGGGGCGCACGCAGGCGGGTTTCGTCAAACCGAAGGGAAGGAGCAACCGTGACCGCAGTAGTCACCATGAAGCAGTTGCTGGAATCCGGAGTTCATTTCGGGCACCAGACACGCCGTTGGAATCCCAAGATGAAGCGATTCATCCACGGAGATCGCGGTGGCATCTACCTGATCGACCTGAACCAGACCCTGGGCGGCATCGAGAAGTCGTACGTCTACGTTCGCGACCTTGTCGCAGACGGCGGAACGGTTCTCTTCGTCGGCACCAAGAAACAGGCTCAGGACTCCATCGAGAGTTATGCCGAGAAGTCCGGGATGCCGTTCGTCAATGAGCGCTGGTTGGGCGGGATGCTCACCAACTTCGAGACCATTTCCAAGCGCGTCGCCAAGATGAAGAACCTCCAGCGCGAGCGCGACGGTGGCGACTTCGATCTGATGCCCAAGAAGGAAGCTCTCCTGAAAAGCCGTGAGTTGGCCAAGTTGGAGCGGAATCTGCTCGGCATAGCCAACCTCGAACGTCTTCCGGACGCAGTGTTCATTCTGGACACCAATAAGGAGGGCATTGCCGTCACCGAGGCCAACAAACTTGGAATACCCGTGGTCGCGGTGGTGGACACCAACTGCGATCCCGATGTGATCGACTTCGTGATCCCCGGCAACGACGATGCAATTCGTGCGGGCGACCTGATGTGCCGCGTCATCTCCGACGCCGTCATCGAGGGCAAATTCATGCGTTCGAAGAAACATCCTGAGGCCGCGGCCCCGGTCGAGCGCTCGGCCACCGAAGTTGCCGAGCACAAGGCACAGCAGGACAAGGCCCGCACAGAAGCAGCGGCTGCCGCTGCGGAACGTGAAGCCCGTGTTGCTGCGGCCAAGGACGCTCCGATTCCGCCGCCACCAGGGCGCCCCGCAGCACCAGCTGCCGCTGAGCCCGAAGCACCTGCCAAGGGAGCTTCCGATGCCTGATTTCACAGCCAAGGATGTGAAATCACTTCGAGACGCCACCGGTGCCGGAATGATGGACACCAAGAATGCGCTCACCGAAGCCGACGGGGACCGTGACGCAGCCGCACAGATCCTTCGCCAGAAGGGTCTGTCGAAGGTTGCGACTCTCGAGGACCGCGAGAATTCGCAGGGCACCGTTGCGGTTGCCCGCAGCGGCAACGTGGTGGCGCTCGTCGAGTTGAAGTCGGAAACCGACTTCTCGGCCAAGGCCCAGGACTTCGTGGACCTGGTCCAGCAGCTCGCCGACGCCGTTCTCGAAGGTGGAGAAGATGCAGTTTCGGGCCTTGAAGGCGCCATCGACGATCTGAAGATCTCCAAGAAGGAGAACATCGAGCTCGGCAAGGTTGCCCGTTACGAGGCTGCCGACGGCAATGGACTGGATGCCTATGTCCACGTCCAGGACGGCCGCGGCTCCAACGGTGTGATCATCGAGATCGAGGGTGCCGATGATGACGCAGCCCACGAAATCGCCCTGCACTGTGCCTTCGCGAAACCCGACGCGCTCTCGCGTGACGAGATCGACTCCGATCTTGTCGAGAAGGCCCGGGCCGGTTTCGAGGAACTCACCCGCAAGGAAGGCAAACCGGAGCAGGCCGTTCCGAAGATCGTTGAGGGTCGCCTCAACTCCTGGTACGGCGACCGTGTGCTGCCTGAGCAGGGACTCTTCGGTGACAAGGAGACTGTCCAGGCCAAGCTGGGTGATGCGCGAATCGTTCGCTTCACACAGGCCCGCATCGGTGACTGATTCAGGCCTCAGGGCGGGCCGTTGGTCCCGGATTCTCCTGAAGCTGTCGGGCGAGGCCTTTGCAGGTGACGCAGGATTCGGCATCGAAGGTGATGTGATCAACGACCTCGCCGGCGAGATCGTCGAGGTGAAGTCCACGTTCGACGTGGATCTCGGCGTGGTTGTGGGCGGCGGCAACATCTGGCGCGGGATATCCGGTGAGGTCTCCGGCATGGACCGTGCCCAGGCCGACTACATGGGCATGCTGGCCACGGTGCTCAACGCCTTGGCTCTGCAGGAGACATTGGAGCGACTGGGCCAACCCACGCGGGTGCAGAGCGCCATTCACATGTCCCAGGTCGCCGAGCCGTACATTCGGCGCAAGGCCATTCGTCACCTCGAAAAGGGCCGGGTGGTGATCTTCGCCGGTGGCACGGGGAATCCCTTTTTCACCACCGACACCACCGCCGCGTTGCGAGCAATCGAAATCGACGCTGACGCCCTGATCATGGGCAAGTACGGCACGGACGGGGTATACACCGCAGATCCCCGAACCGACTCCGCAGCGGAGCTGCTTTCGGAGGTCAGCTTCCTCGAAGTCCTCCAGAAGGGACTCAAGGTGATGGACTCCACAGCCATCACGTTGTGCATGGACAACCAACTCCCAATCTGCGTTTTTGACCTCATGGGACACAACATTTCCCCGCTGCTCGACGGAGAGCACGTCGGGACCTTCATCTCCTGAATAAGCTGGGGAGATGAGTGATGAGTTCGCCCAGGCGATCATTGACGACGCGTCTGAGCGGATGGCCAATGCAGTGGAGCACGCCCGCTCCGAGTTTTCGGTCATCCGCACGGGTCGAGCCACTCCTGGCCTGGTGGAGAAACTGCCCGTCGAGTACTACGGAGTCAGAACACCACTTCAGCAACTCGCCAGCTTCTCGGTTCCTGACGCTCGAATGTTGATGATCAGTCCGTTCGACAAGTCATCGATCGGTGCAATCGAGAAGGCGATCATTGATGCCAATCTGGGACTCAATCCTTCCAACGATGGAGCAGGAATCCGATTGGCTTTTCCTCAACTCACCGAGGAACGCCGCAAAGAATTCGTCAGACTTGCCAAGAATCGCGCCGAAGAGAGCCGTAACGTGATTCGATCGGCGCGCCGCGATGCCCGCAAGGATCTTGAAAGCCTTGAAAAGGACGGTGACGTCTCCGAAGATGAACTTCGCAGGTTTGAAACTGAGCTCGACCGGCTCACAAAAAGCAACGAGGGAACCATTGATGAAGCCCTCGAACACAAGACGGCTGAACTGATGGAGGCCTAGGCCCAATGGCATCGGATGAGGACACCCCGGACGAAGATGAGACGCCGGAGCAAGACAAGACACCGGGTCCCACCGAGGGTGTGCGGATTCTGGGCGCCCAGGAGGCCGCGGAACTGACTGGTCGCCATGACGCGGTCCAGAAGAGGCGGGATTTTGACAAGAGGTTCGGTGACCGCCCGGATGCTCCGGAGCCAGAGGGTGACCTTCCGCGAATCACGATTTCGAGCACCGAAACACCCAGGTCACCGGATCCGGATCATTTCGGAAAGATTCCCATCGTTCCTCCGAGTCCGCTCACACCTCCACCTTCCGAACCGGACTGGGCTCCCGAGCCTGCCCCTGAACCAGTTCCCGAGCCGGCCCCTGAGCCGGCCTCTGAGCCAATCGACAAACAGGAGTCGCAGATGCCCCCAGATGAGCAGACGCCCCCAGATGAGCAGACGCCTCCGGAGAAGCTGTGGCCGCCGGCCACGCCGGACGTTGATTCGGGAGATGACGAATCATTCGTCCTTCCGCACTGGACCGAACCCGCAACGGGTCAGGTTCCGAAGGTTGTGGTTGATGACGATGGCGAACCCCTTGCGAGCGCAGGCGAACAGCCTCGCTGGCGTGATGAAGGTGAGAGATCCATGGATTCAAGCTTTGATGATCTGGCCGACGCTTCCAGCGGCTTGGGAGCACTCGGACCGGACAATGATCCTGACGCCGAGATCGATTTCTTCGATTCCGAGACGGATCCCATAGAGGACTTCGCCCCGCGTGACGACTCCGCTCCGCCGAGGCGCCGCCGTGATTCCGGTGGAGACGATTCGGGACCGCCATCCGGATCGGGCGGATCGCCGGATCGCAATCTTCCGGTGGCCATAGGAGTCGGTGTCGCCCTTGTTGCGGTCGCTCTGATCTGTTTCAAACTCGGGACGATCGCCACGATGGTGCTCATCGCAGTGGTGGTCCTGGCGGCCACCTTCGAGTACCTCACTGCCGTGCGGTCTGTTGGTTACAACCCTGCGAGTCTCGTCGCCCTTGTTTCCGTGCTCGGCCTGGTGGTTGGCGCCGCCCTCACAGGGTTGGCCGCCTATCCGGTGGTTCTTGGCGTCACGATGATGCTCGGACTGGTCTGGTACGCCTGGATTTCCCCGGGGGAAGGATCGGTTTCCAGCCTCGGTGTCACATTGCTGGGTGTGATGTGGATCGGTTTCATGGCATCGTTCGCCGCGTTGTTCCTTGGTCTGGGTGACGTGCTCAAGGATGCCGGCGACCTCGACTCGAACCCGGGAATCGGGGTCTTGATCGCAGCGATCATCGCCGCAGTGGCCTACGACATCGGCGGTTACTTCATCGGTCGCAGCCTGGGCAGGACGCCGCTCTCCGAGGTGAGTCCCAACAAGACACAAGAAGGTCTGGTCGGTGGCTTCGTCAGTGCCCTGGCAGCGGTGGTGATCATTGTCGGACTCGTGGGAATTGCTCCGATCGGCGGCAATTTCGGCAGGGTTGTCGTGTTCGCTGTCGTCTGCGCTCTCGCCGCACCTATCGGTGACCTGAGTGAGTCATTCGTGAAGCGGGATCTGGGTATCAAGGACATGGGCACGCTGTTGCCCGCCCACGGAGGCGTGCTGGATCGTTTCGATTCGCTCCTGTTCGTGCTCCCGGCGGCCTATTTCGCCACCCTGGTTCTTGACATCTGGGGCTGACACCACTCTCAGGGCCGCTACGGACCAAGTGCAGGCTCACGGGTACGATTGGTCGTCATGACGTCGGTCGCGCTCATGGGGTCAACAGGCTCCATCGGAACCCAGACAATCGAGGTTGTTGAAGCCGAACCGGAGCGTTATTCGATCGTGGCGATCGGCGCTGGCTCATCGGTTGAACTGCTGGCCGAGCAGGCGCACCGTGTCCGCCCTGCCGTGGTGGCGATCGCGGATGACTCCCGTGCCCACGAGCTGAAGGAAATGCTGCCTGCCGGCACCGATCTGCTCGCCGGCCCGACAGCACTGGCCGAAGCTGCCACCGCCGCCGACGTCGCCGTCAACGGAGTTGTCGGATTCGCCGGCCTCGGAGTCACCCTGGCCACACTCGAGGCCGGCAAGCGGCTGGCCCTGGCCAACAAGGAATCATTGATCGCTGCCGGACCAGTGGTCCAGGAGGTGAGGCAGACCCCGGGTGCAGAACTCATTCCGGTGGACAGTGAACACTGTGCTGTGCACATGTGCCTGCGAGCGGGGGAGGGCACCCGGCGTCTGTCAGAGATTGTGCTCACTGCTTCCGGTGGACCATTTCGCGGGCGGACCGCAGCGGAACTGGCTCAGGTCACCGTTGCCGAAGCCCTGGAACACCCGACCTGGTCAATGGGTCCGAAGATCACCGTGGATTCATCCACACTCATGAACAAGGGCCTCGAAGTGATCGAGGCTCACGAACTGTTCGGTGCTGACTATGACGACATCGACGTTGTGGTTCATCCGCAGTCGATCGTTCATTCAATGGCGAGCTTCAGCGACGGCACCACCATGGCGCAGCTTTCGTTGCCCGACATGCGCCTGCCCATTTCCTACGCATTGGCCTATCCCGATCGGGGAGCAGTCCCCTTCGGTGCCATGAACTTCGGCGACGCGTTCTCACTCGAGTTCGAACCGCCGGATCGGGCTGCGTTCCGCTGCCTCGACCTGGCATATGCAGCAGGCCGTTCGGGCGGCACCGCTCCGGCATGGCTGTCTGCAGCAAACGAAGTCGTGGTTGAGGCGTTTCTTGCTGATCGAATCTCGTGGGTGGACATCGCGGCAGTGCTGGAGGCGGCGCTGGATCGCTGGGACGGACTGCCCGCATCATCCCTGGATGCAGTTCTCGCCGCTGACGCGGCTGGTCGAAAAGCTGCCACCGAAGTTCTGATGGAGCGTTCGTAATGGCGGAGGCGATTATTGAATCCACGGATGAGGCTCCGCAACCCAATGCTCCGTGGGAGTACCGCTGGGTGAGGGTTGCCGGAATTGTGGTGATCGTCGGTCTGTTCGCTTATCTGGCGATCAGCGGAGAGGTCAGCACCCTTCTGTCGGTGGCGCTGTTCCTGCCGGTCTCGGCGGCCCTTGTCTTCGCCGAGATGGGCAAGGCAGACGCGGCCCGCTGGGCCCGCAGCGCCGCGGGGATCGGCCTGATCGTGTGGATGTGGTTTGCGGGCGGGGCCTCGATGGTGGTTGTTGTTGGTGCGGTGATCCTGATGATCTTCCTGCACGAGCTCGGTCACTACATGGCCGCGAAACGTGCGGGAATGATGGTCACAGAGTTCTTCATTGGTTTCGGACCGAAGATCTGGTCGTTCAATCGCGGGGAAACCGAGTTCGGGCTCAAGGCCATACCCGCCGGTGCCTACGTGAAGATCATCGGCATGAACAACCTGGAAGAGGTTGATCCGGCCGACGAGGCTCGTACCTACAGGCAAGCACCGTTCCGGGATCGAATGCTCGTTGCCGTCGCCGGTAGCGGGATGCACTTCCTGATCGCATTCGTGCTCTTGTTCATCCAGTTCGCGTTGATCGGCAGCCCGGATTCCGACGACTGGACTGTCGGGGCCATTTCGGTGAGTTCACCTGCAGAGACTGCCGGCATCGAAGAGGGCGACCGTCTCGTGAGCCTCAACGGCACTTCCATCGGTTCCTTCGACGACTTCAGGGATGTGGTGAAGGACAGTGAGGTCGGACCGGCCGAACTGGTTGTGGAACGTGATGGCACCGAAACCGTGGTCGAGCTCGACCTGGCCAAGCGTGCATCGGTGATCGGTACGGTGGGCGACGACGTCAACCTTCTCCAGACAGCCAACGGTGTGCTGGTGGGCGGACTGCGTGACAATGGTCGTGGAGCCCGCGCCGGCTTGTCCGAAGGCGATGAAGTTGTCGCCATCAACGGCGTGGACGTGGAAACGCTCGACGATGTTCCTGCAGGTCTGGAGGAATCCAGTGGTGGGATTGTGGAGTTCGAAGTTGCCGCACAGCCGGCCGTGGCAGCCGTGGACCTTGGCAGCGATGTCGGATTCACCGAGCCGTCGAGTTTTGTGGGTGTCGGAGCCACTTCGGACCTGGTCACCCATTCGGCCCTCGGAGCCGTGGGGGAGAGCGTCAACGGATTTGGCACCGGCATCTACCGCAGCGTGGAGGGTGTCGGAACGGTCTTCTGGCCACCGAATCTGCTTTCCTTTGTAACATCTTCATTTACCGGCGACACCAAGGACGTCTCCGAGGTGCCCACACCGGCTGATGAAGTTGCGGTTTCCAGCGATGGCTCGAGGCCGACGTCGATCATCGGGGCAATCTCCTACGGCGCGGATCTGACTTCGGAAAACGCCTCCTACCTGATCGCCTTCCTCATCGGTCTCAACATTTTCATCGGGGTCTTCAACCTGATTCCGCTGCTGCCGTTCGACGGTGGACACGTGTCGATCGCTGTCTATGAGAAGGCGCAGGAGATGCGCCGGGGACAGAAGAATCGCTACATCGCCGACATCACGCGCATGATCCCCGTTGCGTACACAGTGGTGATGGTGCTGGCCGTGGTCGGATTGCTGGCCATGTATCTGGATCTCACCCAGGGTGTGGCCGCGTAGTCGACCTCACAAAGACAAGTAGCCTTTTGCCATGGATGCCGGCGCGATCCAACTTCCGAGACGAGACACGAAGCGGATAACCGTGGGCGGGGTGCCGATCGGCGCGGGAGCGCCGATCTCCATTCAGTCGATGACGACCACGAAGACTGCCGACGTGGACGGGACCCTGCAACAGATCTACGCACTCGCGGCGGCTGGCTGCGACATAGTCCGCTGCACCTGCAATGAGGTGGCGGCTGCCGAGGGACTTGCGCACATCGTGCCCCGGAGCCCGGTGCCGATCATTGCGGACATTCATCACCAGTATCGAATGGCGCTGGCCGCTCTGGATGCCGGAGTCCAGGGCTTGCGCCTGAACCCGGGAAACATTCGCAAGGTTGACCACATCAAAGCCGTCGCGAGTGAAGCTCGTGATCGCAATGTGCCGATTCGAATTGGTGTCAACGGCGGCTCGCTCGATCCCGCGCTGTACGAGAAGTACGGCCAGCGGGTGACACCCGAGGCGATGGTCGAGTCAGCCATGCAGGAACTGGATTACTTCGACCAGGTCGGCTTCGACATGGTGAAGATCTCGGTGAAGGCGTCCAACGTGCCTTTGATGATCGAGGCCTATCGAATGCTGGCCGACGCCACTGACGTGCCGCTGCACCTCGGAGTTACCGAAGCCGGCCCGCTTCCCGAAGGTCTGATCAAGGGGACTGCCGGGATCGCCACCCTGCTGGCGGAAGGTATTGGCGACACGATCCGTTTCTCACTCACCGCTGATCCAGTGGAAGAAGCCAAGGCCGGCCGGGTACTGCTGGAGGCTCTGGGATTGAGGGAACGCAAGAACGTGGATCTGATCGCCTGCCCATCTTGTGGTCGGGCCGAAGTAGACGTGATTGCAGTGACACAGCAGGTCAGAGAAGAACTCGCCGACAAGGAGCTTCCCCTTCAGGTGGCGGTGATGGGTTGTGTGGTCAACGGACCGGGCGAGGCTCGTGACGCAGATCTGGGAATTGCTGCCGGCCGCCACCGCGGACACCTTTTCGTCAAGGGTCAGAACGTGGCCGTGGTGAAGGAATCCGAGATGGTTGAAACCCTGGTGGAGTGGGCCGAGTTCATCAGCGAACATGGCACCGATGCTGCGCTGGCAAGGGTGGACACCGAGAAGGCTGCGAAAGAAGCCGAGAAGGACCGCGCCGCGCTGCTCGACGAACAAGGCACCGACGCCAACAAGTCCAGCCAGCGTGTGGAATTGATCCACAAACACCTCGACGACTGACTTATGCCCGGGCGCGCGGGTGCGCCGATCCTTGGGCAGGGGTCGGTGTTTCTGCTGATCAGATCTGGTTGTTGTCTGGTGTTCAGGCCGTGTTGTGGCGGCTTGGTTGTTGGGGTGGATCATCCCCTCGGGTATGACCGGGTGGTGTAACGCCAGGAGGTGTGCTGCCGGGAGGTGGCCAGGCCGGCGGGTCTTCGCGGTGGTGGTGTTGGTGGCTGGGGTTGCCCAGGCGCTCGAGTTCGGGCTCGGGATCAGGTTCGGGTTTTGTGTCGGTCGGTGGGGTGGGTTGGCCGTGTCGTTGGCTAGCGATGTTGTGGCCGGTGGGGGTGGTCCAGGTGAATGTC